>CALIGP010000076.1 GCA_938021455.1 uncultured Lewinella sp.
CCGATTCTGGCGTATCGTGCAGCAGCAGGTTACCGTGGTTCATCACCGCCATATCAGTACATAAGTCGGCAATATCCTCTACGATGTGCGTGGAAAATATCACGATGCTCTCCGTGCTGATGGCCCGCAGGATATTCAGAAACCGCTGTCGTTCGGCGGGGTCGAGGCCAGCCGTTGGTTCGTCAACAATGATGAGTCCCGGGGTATTCAGTAGTAGCTGAGCGATGCCAAAGCGCTGCTTCATGCCTCCTGAATAGCTGCTCACGGCGGTACGTCGATGAGCCGTCAGATTGGTAACCTCCAGGCAGTATTCGATCATTCGCTGGCGTTCAGCTCGGTCAGTCAACCCCTTCAGGCGGGCGAGATAATCCAGCAGTCGATCAGCAGAGATGCGGGGATAAACGCCAAATTCTTGTGGCAGGTAGCCGAGGGTTTTGCGCAGCGTAAGTGGATCAGCCAACACATCGATGTCTCCGAAGCGGATGCTCCCAGTATCAGGCTGTTGTAAGGTGGCGATGGTTCTCATGAGCGTAGACTTACCGGCTCCGTTGGGGCCCAGCAGGCCAAACATTCCGTTGGTGAGGTGCAGGTTCAGGTCATTAAGAGCCCGGGTGCCGTTGGGGTACGTTTTGCTGACGTCTTGCAGATGGAGTTCCATAGTTCATTCGTTATTTATAATGGGCTCGGTCACTCTAGGTGATTTTTACAATTTGCGGTGAATGATCAGGCTTATTACCTAAAACCCGGACCTACAGTGACCGAGCCTTCGCTTCGGTAAAGTATTGTCTTAAGAGTTTTCACTTCTAGTGACCGAGGAGACTATATGCTCACAAACATCAGGGCGCCGGAGCGCAGGTGCCATGGATGGATGATGAAAGCAGGGATTACCGTGACAAAGGATGAGCGGACCAATATCATCCAAAAGACGCCTTTCATCAGAATTCTACGACTGTTCAGTTGCTACTAACCTTAATTTGTAGCTATGATCCGAAAGGTAAACGAACAAACCGCCCCGCCACCCTGGCAGACTCCTCTTCTACTGAGCGTAGTCTTATTAGTAGCCGCTTATGTACTTACACAGTCTACGGGGCAAGAATCCTCCGTCGGTGTTTTACTGCGCTTTCTTGGGAGTCTGGCCATGTTCTTTGGCACGATGCTGGTACTGGCTTATAGTTGGCCAGGGATAGGAAAGCGGGGGCGTCTCTTGTTGGGAGCCATCGTTTACGGCTGTTACTTTATCGGTACGCTGGTTTTTCAACCTACTCTGCAAGATCTCACCTTTACCAAGTACCTGCTCGAAGCGGACAGCATGGCCAATAAGGAGACGCTGCGCATTCTCGTTCCCATTCTACTGTTAGTCCATCTTCTATTGTTTCGCAGAAGGATCGACCTGACAAAAATTGCCTGGGCACAATGGATGACGCCCTTCCGGGTGGCAGCTATACTTACAGTGGTCCTTAGCTTTGGCATGGTGCTTCTAAGCACTGTTTTTCAGGATCAAGTCAAGACGATGAGTGGCTTGGCTACGGTGGCGCTATACCTCTGGCTGGTGGTACAATGCATAGCTGTATACCTGCCTTACTACCTTCTTTATCACATCCACCATCACTACCTGTTTTCGGATCTGTGGATAAGGAGTACCGCGCATTACCTCTTAGGCGCCATCGGTCTCTTGCTGGGTTTTGCCATCATTCACGCTTGGTTAGTGTCTTGGCTTCCCGTCGTGAACACCTACTTTTTACATCCGGCAGGTCTTACCCAAACGATGATTTCTGACGTAAGCATCGGCTTCTCCATCAGTATATTCACGCTTACCTTCCCGTTTATTCTGGCGCTTGAGTGGTTCCGCAAGGAACGGGCCATCAGCACCCTCGCCGCCGAGAAATCGGCTGCCGAGTTAGCCCTGCTTAAGGAGCAAATCAACCCGCACTTCTTCTTCAATACCCTGAACAACCTCTACGCTATGAGCTTGACGGCGGAGGAGGATACTCCCAAGACAATTCTTAAGCTATCTCAGCTTATGCGCTACGTTATTTATCGGGGCAAGGAACAAACCGTTACGCTACGCGAAGAGGTCAATTACTTGCGGGATTACCTCGATCTACAGACTATTCGCCTCCACAAATCACTTGACCTTCGCTTCGACGTAGAAGTGGAGGATATGAACCTGTCCATCCCGCCACTCCTCTTTATCGTGTTGGTTGAAAACGCTTTTAAGCACGGTGTCGAGCCAGCTGAAGACGATTGCTTCCTTCACCTGACTCTTCGTTCTACGCCAAACGGCCTTACCTTCCATTGCCAGAATTCACTTCCCCCTCCCCTGGAAAACAGCCCTGCACCCGGGATTGGCCTGGACAACCTGCGCCGCCGCCTGACGCTTCATTTTCCCGAACGGCACGAAATTAATATTGACCACGGAGCGTCCGACTTCCTCGTTGTTCTTAAGCTTGACCTATGACTCCTCCACTCCGCGCCCTCATCATCGACGACGAGCCCCTGGCCCATAAGGTCATCCAACAGTACGCAAAGGACGTACCGTTTTTAAGCATTGTAGGTCAATGCTATAAAGCGACCGAAGCCTATGCCATCCTGGAGCGCGAAACGATAGACCTGCTCTTCCTCGATATTAATATGCCTCGGCTGAAGGGGATCGATTTTCTCCGTACGCTCGAACAAAGACCAGCGGTAATCATCACCTCTGCCTACGAGGAATATGCGCTGGAAGGTTACGAACTTCGGGTAACGGATTATTTGCTTAAGCCCTTTAGTTTTGAGCGTTTTCTGCGGGCCATCAACTCCGTTCGCAAGCAACACCGCCCGAACAGCCCTACCTCCTCCAGCCTACAACCAGAAGAGTCTCCCCATCCTGAGCAACTCTTTATTAAGGTGGACAAGCGGCAGCTGCGGTTAAATTTTTCCGACATCCATTACCTGGAGAGCTTTGGCAACTACGTCAAAGTCTGGACGGGAAAGAGCTACCACCTGACTGCCCGCACCCTGATTAGTTTTGTCGACTCCTTACCCCCGGATTTCGCCCAAATTCACAAATCTTTCATCGTCCGAAAGCAGTATATTGAGTACATCGAAGGGGCAACGGTAGTGATGAAGAGCCAGCAAGTATTACCCGTAGGAAAGAATTTTCGGTCGATTGTGCGGGAGTGGTTTTAAGGGAAAAAAGTCAAGCAGTCAGGGAGTCAAGCAGTCAGATAGTACTAATTGAGGATTATTTTACTCCCTAACTATTCAACTTACAAGGCGCTGACACTTCCGCAAGTTCAGCGGGGCCGCAGGTGCAAGGAAAGTTGCAAGAGCCGGGTAAAACACCCCTTAGCTCATATCTACAAGGACATAATGGGTACTTCGGCCGGCGCCGCGGCGTTCGAGGGCGCCGATGATGGTGAGGTAGGTGAGGTCTCGTGCTGCTGTTGGGTGAGATACGCGGTTAATTCTCACGTACTTTTTATTAGTCATCCCTCCCTCAAAGCCTTTAGGACCAGCTTCAAACATCTTCCGGATTGCCTTTGAATGTTTCGCGTCTAATTTATCTGAAAAGCGCTGATAAAACTTTGCTTTTGAGACCGTTAGGTCAAGTGTTTTCCTTCCTAAATCAAGCCCTAACAGGCAAGTATCAAGAAAATAAGTCAGCCAGTTGGTCACATCTAGCTTTCGATTACATTCCTGCAAAGCGTCATAATATTTATTTTGCTTTTGGATAATAGCATAAGACAAACTGAAGGGGAGTGCGTGCCCTAATGGTTGAGCAAGAGCCTTCTCCGCAATAACACGTCCTATGCGCCCATTACCATCTTCAAAAGGGTGTATACTTTCAAAATACACATGCGAAAGCCCTGCTTTTATCGGGGCGTAAAATGACGGGCTCACAAATTGGTCTTTACTATCGTTGAACCAATTAATGAATTGACTCATCTCCGACGGTACCCTTTTAGAAGGAGGTGCTTCAAAATGGATTTTCTCTTTTCCGTAGGCTCCGCTAACTATTTGCATAGGAGCTTCCCCAACTCGCCATTCTCCTTTTTCTTTGATATCTTTTCGATGACCAAGCAATAGCTTGTGCCAGTAAAACAACCTATCTTCTGTTAAAAACTCCTCATAAGTTCTGCGACTATCAATCATCAGCTTACCGAGGTTATCGGCCCTGTAATCAGTTACGTGACGAGTTCTAATCTCCGGATACAATCCATTCAAAATTGAAGATTTCAAGTCTTCAGAAGAATACCTTACTCCTTCAATAGCAGAGTTATACATCGCTTCTGTAGCCAAATTTTCCGCAATCATGTCATACCGCACCTCGTCAGCCAGGCTACTCATTCGCCCTATTAAATACGCAACTTCACTTGAATATTGAACCGCCTTAGACTCTAAGGCGGACCTTTCAAAGGTAAAATGGGGCCAGTCTTTTAATTGCCAGTTATAGGGCATATGATACAATTAACGATCCTAATCGTATCAAATATATGGATTTTATGATACAATTAGTGATTATAATCGTATCACACTTTGCCGTTTTAGGGAAACAGTACCCCCATTTCAATGGAGAATCACAAAAAACAGCGCTTCTTCCCCCTGCTCCATAACCTTCCATTGCACCTGCGATTGCGGCTCCAATGGACTTGCCGAACGTGCCCCAAATCTCCTACTCACCAAACTGTATCCTTATCCGTTGCGTTACCCCAACGAACCCCTTAAAAGCACATTCTTTGAACATCCTCGTCCTCAACGCTGGCAGCTCCTCCGTTAAAGCAGCCGTTATCGACCCAGTAACGGGTGCCCGCAGTTTGGAAATGTCTGCCGAACGGTTACTCGATGCTCCGCGCATTGAATTTTCTGACGGGACGGTCATAGAACCGGAGAGTAAGGGGCCAGAGCGCACCATCGCCATTTGCCTGGAAGCCCTGAAGGGTAAATTGGCTGGCATAGATATTGCCGGCGTTGGCCACCGGGTGGTTCACGGTGGCGAAGATTTTGACCGGGCGACCCGCATTGACGAAGACGTAGAGACTAAAATAGAAGGCTTAAGTAAGCTCGCTCCTTTACACAACCCCGTCAATCTACGCGGCATTCGCGCCGCACGCGCTTTGTTCCCTGACATAGACCACTTCGCCGTTTTTGACACCGCCTTCCACCAGAGCCTCCCCCGACGAGCCAAAACCTACGCCCTCCCCAAGGAGCTGATGGCTGAGCATGGTATTCGTCGTTATGGCTTTCACGGCACCAGCCATCAGTACGTAGCATCGAAAGCCGCCAGCTTCCTGGGAGCCTCAGCACGAGACCTCCGCATCATCAGTTGCCATTTAGGGAACGGCTGTTCTGTCGCTGCGATTGAGTTTGGCCGCTCGGTAGAAACGAGCATGGGTATGACGCCCCTTGAAGGGCTCGTGATGGGTACTCGTTCTGGAGACATCGACCCAGGCATCATCGATTATCTGCACGAACAAGCTGGTCTTAGCACCAGCGAAATCGACGAACTTCTTAACCGTAAAAGTGGATTAGCCGGCCTCTCTGGTGCGGGCAATGATATGCGGACTATTCTGGATAAATCGATGGCCGGTGATGCGGACTGTCAGTTGGCGGTTCAGGTGTTCACCCATCGCTTACGGAAGTACATTGGTGGATATACTGCCATTATGGGCGGCGTAGACGCCATTGTTTTTACCGGCGGCATCGGTGAAAACAGTCCCATTATTCGTCACCGGGCCAGTCAACGACTCCACTATCTGGGAGCGGTCATCAACGAAGACAAAAATGCTACAGCAAAGCTCTCGGAAACCATACCTGTCGTTGACTTCAGTATGCAGCACAGTCGGGTCAAACTGTTGGCTGTTCGCACGGACGAGCAACTGGCCATCGCCCGGCAGTGCAACCATCTGATTGCTAAGGCGGACGCCGTCAACACGCTACCTTCGATACCTATTGCTGTCTCGGCCCGCCACATTCACTTGCGGCAAGAAACGCTCGATGTACTATTTGGTGAAGGGCATGAACTAAACGTAAAAAAGTGGCTAAGTCAACCCGGGCAGTTTGCTGCCGAGGAGACGGTTGCCGTTGTCGGGCCTCGCAACACCATTGAGCGCGTACGCGTACTCGGGCCCGTGCGCAGCAAAGACCAGTTGGAAATCAGCCGAACGGATGAGTTTTTTCTGGGTATCGACGCCCCCGTTCGGGAGTCCGGAAAAGTAGAGGACACTCCCGGTTGTAAACTTATTGGCCCCGCTGGCGAATACGACCTTGAAGATGGAGTAATCTGTGCCTGGCGCCACATCCATATGACTCCGGAGGATGCCGTCACTTTTGGCGTTCAAGACCGAGACGTGGTAGAAGTAGCCGTGAGCAATAATGAGCGAGCGCTAACTTTTGGCAATGTTCTTATCCGTGTCTCCCCGAAGTACAAACTGGAAATGCACATCGATACTGACGAAGGCAACGCAGCCGAAATCAGGAGTGGAGATCAGGGAGTACTCACCATGACCGGGCAGGAAGGGACGCTACGCAAGCGAAAGGTCTATTTTTCTTCTCCCACTTGAAAACCAGCTTGAGTTAGTGCCCCAGCGCCAGCAATCATAATTTCTGAATTGCACTCAGCCGGAAGGCATTAAATCATTTATTGATACGCCTTATTGAAAATAAGTCAACATAATATTTGTCGCTACACCTGCAGTCCTAAAATCACCCGCCCCCCTAAAACCAACTCAATAGCCACCAAAATAAGCTACTTACACCCAAAAAAGTATACTCCTTTTAAAAGCTGACTGAACTTCCGTTCATCAATTGGCTTAGTTTAGTCAAATTTTAATTTGTGCATTAAAATTTATCATCATACATTGTACCAACTTATATAGTTTTGTTCGAGTAGAAATGTTTGTTTAGTTTTTTTTGCATTTCTACTGTTTTTGTCTCTCATAGTAAAATAAATCCCTGATGTTTAGATTTTTAACTGGGCTCCTGCTCATAGCCACTCCCGTATTGGCTATAGGCCAGCCTTCCAATGAATGTGGGTTTGAACTCGACATTCTATCCGCCAAAGCAGCAGACGCTGCTTTCAAAAGCTTTCATGAAAGCAAACCACTTCCTTCAGACCTAAAAAGTTTGGATACTCTCGAACTGCCCATCCGGTTTACCGTCTTCAGAAATGACGATGGGTCGATGCCGGAAGTCAATGGCAGAACCTCAGGGCTTGTTACCCAGCAGGAGGTGGACCAAGCTCTATCGAACCTCAACCTGGCATACGCTCCCGTAAAGGTTCAGTTTGTCCAGGAAGGTCCAATAAATTACGTTGACAACAGTAGGGCCCGCCTTGCAGACGTTCCTTCCCACTATTTTTCCTTTACCTCTTCTAATTCGAATGGGTACGTTAATTGGAAGCTCCCTTCAGGAGTTGTTGGCAAGGGAAGTCGACTATTTTCTCCCCCTTCTTCTTATAATCAATACGGTCCCATCGGTAACGGAGTGTTTTACATCCGGGATTCGACCTACTTGCTACGACCAACGGTAGTACACGAAATGGGCCATGTATTTGGTTTGTTACACACCTTCCATGGAGGAGATAAACTGTATGATAACCCTTCAGCCCCCATCGAAAACAGCCCACATGTTTTTGCGGACATGAACACACGTGAATTGGTCATTCGTGATGAAGTACCTGCAGACTCAGCCCCTTTTCCTGTTCCCAATTACCGTACTGCCGGTGACCGGTTGAAGGACACCCCTGCTTGGGGGCGCATGAATTCCAACTGGCCCAACCCAAATGATTCAGACTGTTCAGAATATGTTGACGGAGTAGACGGAGTTTCCCGATGCTCCTCTGGTTTCTTCCAGTATGACTGTATTTACCGAGGCAACTACGTTGACTATAACGGAAATGAATTTGTGGATACTGATGTTTCCATCAGCAACTTCATGTCTTACAGTGACTCTTCTCCATCTATTTGCAGAACTAGTTTCACTAATGACCAATATCTACTGCAGAATTCAACCATCAGAAGATATGCCGTCGATCTTTGGGATGGATCAAAAGGAACCAGCTTTACGGACTCTGTCTTGTTCTGGAGCTCTAACGTCCCGGTGAAGGATATCAACATTACCCTTACGCACTCAGAAGATGGGCCTGCTGACGGACGATACTCACAAGTAACCACCCCTACAGATGGCAGCTTTACGGCTAGCTTATTCGATGAAAAAGTAAAAGCTAAGTTGTCCTTCCTGGGAAGTGGCTCCGTAAATAAGGATTATGTACAGGGCGTTGACACCTCTTACAACATCTACCACTTTACCGATACCGACTGGCTTTCTGGGGTGAGTACCGCAGACTTGATTCTAACCATAAAGTACATTTTGGGGATGACAGAATTCAACTCTTTCCAATTGCTATCAGCTGACGTGAACAGAGATGGAGAAGTAACCATTATGGATGCGCTGGAAATAAGAAAACAAATCCTTGGTCAGATAAGTGGCTTCAAGGCTTACCCCTCTGGGCCTTGGCAATTTGTCCCGGAGGTAATCTCTTCCTCTGCGGACTTTGCTACTAACCCTTTCGACATGATCATTGAAGGAATACAGTATCAAAGTGAAGCTCCATATCTGCGTTCTACCTTCGAATACACCCCTCAGGTTGGATCAGCCGCAGGCTTCAGTGCTTTCAAGTTGGGTGACGTAACGGGCGATGCCCAGGTAACGAATAACGACGGTACTAACTTATTGGCTTCGGGCTGTCCCCGTGATGCGGATGCCGTCACGTTCTACGCTTACTCTTCTGAATCCAATCTTGATAAAGGTGCCACCTTTAAGTATCGCCTTACTCCTACTTTTTCCGGGCTGGCATCCGGGTTCCAGGGCGAAATCAATTTCGACAATACGACACTGGAATTGATGGAGGTCCTACCCCCTTCAGAAAACGAGGAATCTGGAGCGGACTTCTTTAATGTAATTGAAAGTGGGACAAAAACGACGGTTCGCTTTTCTTACACCTATCATAAAAATGGTCCCGTTCAATCCAAGCAACTCTCAGCGAACGAACAGATCCTTATTTTCAAGTTCAAGACAAAAGTAGCAGGACTTGACCCTTCTCAGGAAATCACATTAGGAACGGAGCTACCGTTAGAGATTTATCAAACAGATGGCTGTTTGCTCTCCGGGGAAATACTGGCAAATGTAGAGTTGGAAGCGGAATCAAATTCTGAAAATGATGCCCTTGGGGAACCAAGCGACTTCACGCTCGCTCTTGCCCCGAACCCTGCCAGGGACAAGGCGAACATCATCATTAATTCCAGAGGTAGTGAGCGTTACAGAGTCGTCATCTACTCGATCACAACTGGTCGGGAAATTAAGCAATGGGAAGCCCAGACACTAGGTGGCTATTACCGGCACGAAATCGATGTCTCGGATTTACCCAATGATGTGTTCCTTGTCAAAGTAACGGACTCCCAAAAGAGTCAGTCGTTGAAGTTAATCAAAATTTAGCGGTATCTTTCAGGCTTATTGCACATCATTCCTTTGCATAAAGGCCTGAATATCAATATTCAAAACTCTATACTCCGTCAAGATCGCCCTTGACGGAGTATAGTTTTTTTATTGAAGCATCAGCTATATTTTGTTCGGTACCCAATGGCCAGATTTATCTACATCTTAATATTTAGTCAATTTTTTGGACTAATTACGGTAGCCGCCCAAAGCCACCTGATCAACGAAGTCGTTCTTTTTGAAGGAGGTACGGATATCGCAACACCCCCAACTTTTGAGATTTCGCCTTTAGATGGGAGTGTGCTGGTGGTGAACTCCAGCGGCCTATTCGACAACGTCAGAGTAACAGAACTATATGATGAAGACTTACTACTTATCACCAATCAAAGTGATACCAGTAGTGTTGATGGTACACTGACTCAGATCACTAAGGATTCGGGCCTGGGCCACATTGGTGTAACAAGTTTCCTAACATTCCAGAACTCCTTTAACTGGTTCGATATTTTTTCGTTTGATGCTTCAGGAGCGACTTCGCTTTTCGAGAGTAACGATGCTGAAGAGTCCTTAACGGCAACACATATTATTTCTGTAGACAACTCTACATTAATTACTGCGGGCAATGTTTACGGGTACTTCACCACTACTCCAGATTCTGTATTCGTTGAACAGTTTAAGGACCACCAGCCAACCTGGAGAGTTAGTCACCCTGGCAATCACGTACTGGCACTTGACAGTAGCGAAGCACTTATCAACTTAACCGTAGCACGGACAAACAAGCTAGACGTTTTTTCCTATAACAGCGCTACTGGAGAGCAGGAAAGCTCTTATGCTATCGATATTTCAGACTACAGGTTTACCCCTCTGATCTTTAGATTCCCTAAAAGCAATACTACCCTGGTAGCAAAAGCTACGGATAACTACGAAGTTTCTTGCTTTGACGTCAATGGTTTTAAGTGGGGTTACCACAAACTACAAACGGCAGTTACAACCTCAATAGACAGGATTGGCGACATTCAATTCGACGATGAAGGAAATGCCTATCTCACCGGTATTTTCTACACCGAAGAGTCTGGGTCGGGAGTACTCATCTCAAAGTTATCTCCAGACGGAGATTTGAAATGGGAGCGGAGATACGACAATGCCTCACATTTAAAAACCTGGTCTTCCCATTCTATTATTAACGGTGATATTTTGTACGTATCGGGACAGGAGACCACCGAAAGCGGGGGCTGGTCACAATTCGTTGCGGCTTATTCATTGACCGATGGCCGATTGCTAAAAGAAAGTAAGACTCCAGAAAACAGCGATTATAGATTTAGCACCAAAGCCCTCAAGGTTTGTGATAATCAGGTCTTAGCGATGGGCTCCGTCAGTGGTCCCGATCGAGAAGAATTCGTACTAAGGAAGTTTGACTTTCCTACAACCCCAACCAGTACGGACGATTTGTCGTCCTCACTACCCAGCGAAGGGAAGCTCTTTGTTTACCCCAACCCGGCAGAAAGCATGTTAGCATCAATCAGGCTGAGCGAGCAACACTCCGTATCCTATTTAGAAATTATATCCATTAGCGGTATTACTGAATTTCAACTTCGGGTAAGACCAGGCGAGCAAAATATCCGAATTCCTGTAGCAAAACCAGGCGTATACATAGCAATTGCTTATAGTGAAGACCACGAGCCCATTGCACAAGAACGGGTAATTATTCGATAAAAAGTGGAAGCGAATAAGCTTCGATTCCCGAAGAGGGCTCTTTTATAGAAACACACAAAAGCGCTGCCTGACACGAGGCATAGTAGGAATTATAATCAACTCCCGTACCTTCGCCTTCATGTCTTCCCAAACTACCAATATCGCCATTATTGGCGCCGGCCCTGCGGGCGCAGCTACTGCCCTTCGCCTCTCCTACCTCAACATACCTTGTGTCCTGATTGACAAGGCGACCTTTCCTCGTGATAAAGTCTGCGGCGATGCACTGAGTGGCAAGGTCCCTACCCTCCTGAATCGTCTTGATCCAGCCATCATGGATCGTTTTCGTAAGCGATTCACTCCAATTGATGTTTGGGGCATTCGTTTTTATCCCCCTTCGAAAAAATTAATCGAGCTACCATTTAAGGTTGGCTACGAACGGATACCCGATGAAGCCCCCGGATACGTTAGCAAACGGATGGACTTCGACGCCTTCCTTATTGAAGAGGTACAACGGCGGGAGAATATTGAGTTACGACTCAACACAGAGATCGGTAGCTGGGTAAAGACTGATAGTGGTTACACCATTACCACTAAGGACAAGAGCGAAAGCTGGAATTGCCGCCTGCTCATTGACGCCAGTGGAGCCCACAGTCGCTTCAGCCGTAAGGAAGCTGGACAGGAAGTAGATCACGACCACCATGCCGCTGCAGTAAGAGCTTACTACAAAGGTGTTACGGGTTTTCACCCCGACAACTTCATAGAGTTACACTTCCTGGAGAAGTATAACCCAGGCTACTTCTGGATCTTCCCGCTGCCCGACGGGCAGGCGAATATCGGTCTCGGCATGCGGTCCGATATCGTCAAGAAGAAAAAAATAAACCTCCGGGAAGCACTGGATGAGATCATTGCCTCTCCTGACTTCCGCGAGCGCTTCGCTGATGCAGAGCAGGTAGACCCAACGGTGGGCTATGGCTTGCCCTTAGGCTCTAAAGACCGGGTACTTTCAGGAGACAATTACTTACTCACTGGCGATGCTGGCCACCTCATTGATCCGCTTACCGGTGAAGGTATTGGCAATGCCACCTACTCAGGCTTCATTGCCGCAGAGCTGGCAGAAAAGTGTTTAGCAGAAAACCGCTTTGATGCTGAATTCCTTTCTGCTTACGATGTACGTATCGCCCGTGTACTCCGCACAGAACTTCGTCTCAGTTACCGGATGCAGCAAATAATGCAAATAAAATGGCTAACTAATTTCCTTACTGGTATTGTTGCAGCCAACCCTAAGGTGATTGAAGTACTCTGTAGAATGTACACTGACTTCGAATTGCGGAAGCAACTCGTTAAACCTATGTTCTGGTGGAAGCTTTTTCGGGCAAAATCTGGGAAAATGCCCAGCGTGAGCAGCCCAGGATCAGACCAATAGGTCTTTCAGCAGACCATGGCAGAAAAAAATCAGTGTAAGTGTAACAATTTTCCGATTTCGTCGGTTAAAGAATATAGTTGATTAAGTTTCATATACTAGTGAGTGTAAAGTGAGCCTCCTACCCTTGTATGATTGGGTAAGGAGGTTCTTTATTTTGGTGCATAGGGATGCCGTACAAAGTGTGTATAGCCAAATGCACAACCGAGGTGCTAAACTCAATTACTTCGATAAGAAATTCAGCATTCAGCGGACAGCGAATAGAGCTGCACAGCCTAAATGCTGTCCGCTGCCCGCTGAATGCTTTTTAGGTAATTGAGACATGCGTAATCAGTTGATTCGTGCATTGGGTTACACACCCCCGTAAAAATAACTTACCCCCTATCCCTCTTGGATTGCGTAATTTTGTGGTAGAACCAAATAACGTCGGCCTAACCATCCGCAACCAAAAACAGCAACGCCATGGCTCAAGTAGAGCTGATCATGCCCAAAATGGGCGAATCTATCATTGAAGCAACGATCCTGAACTGGGTCAAGCAAGTCGGTGATACCGTAGAAGTCGATGACACTATTCTCGAAATCGCAACGGACAAGGTGGACAGCGAAGTTCCCTCCCCCGTAGACGGAACCATCGCCCAAATCCTCTTCAAGGTTGATGATGTAGTTGCCGTAGGGCAGGTCATTGCCCTGATCGAAACGGAAGCAGGAGCCGACGTTGCCGCCAGCCCGGCTACGGGAGAGGCCGTGTCAGACTCCGCCGCCGCGAAGCCGGCGGAGAAGCCAGCCCCTGCTCCTCTACCTTCCCCTGCACCTGCGCCCGCGCCCTCCGCTGAGCCTGCCGAAGTACCGTCTGCTGCTCCCGCTACCATGCAAGCAGCGTCCAGTACCATCGGTAAAACCTCTGCCGGGCGTTTCTACAGCCCTCTCGTCCGTACGATGGCAAAGCAAGAAAATATTGGCCAGGCGGAGCTCGA
>CALIGP010000077.1 GCA_938021455.1 uncultured Lewinella sp.
GTTGAGTAGCAAAGTAAATTTCATCGGCTCAGTGCCGGGCTTTTCCACCTTGTTGTTTAACGATTGTTTGCATCCTGCGTGCGCGCCCAATTGCCCGTATTCAGGCCGTTACACTAAGATTACGCTTTTACCAGATAAAAAAATATGCCAGAAAAACAGCGAATTATTCCGGTCAACATTGAAGACCAGATGAAATCCGCCTACATCGATTATTCGATGTCGGTCATCGTGAGCCGGGCGCTGCCCGACGTACGCGATGGGCTTAAGCCCGTTCACCGACGGGTATTGTACGGAATGGATCAGCTTGGACTAAGCTTTCGGAGCTCTCATAAGAAGTCCGCTCGTATCGTTGGTGAGGTACTTGGTAAATACCACCCTCACGGCGACAGTTCCGTTTACGATACGATGGTGCGTATGGCCCAGGATTGGTCTCTGCGCTACCCACTCGTAGACGGTCAGGGTAACTTCGGCTCCATGGACGGAGACAGCCCCGCCGCCATGCGATACACCGAGGCCCGGATGGAGAAAATCAGCGATAGCATCCTTGGAGACCTCGATAAAGATACCGTTGACTTCCAGCTCAACTTTGACGATACGCTGAAGGAGCCTACCGTAATGCCTACCCGCATTCCGAACCTTCTCGTGAATGGCGCTTCTGGTATTGCCGTAGGTATGGCTACCAACATGATGCCTCACAACCTCAACGAGGTCGTTGACGGCATTATCGCAACGGTAGACAGCCCGGAGATCACCATCGACGAGTTAATGAACTACGTCAAGGCGCCTGACTTTCCCACCGGAGGTATTATTTACGGTATTGACGGTGTCCGAGAAGCCTTCCGTACCGGACGTGGCAAAGTTGTGTTGCGCGGACGGGCTGAAGTTGTCGTTGACGATAATGACCGCGAGACCATCATCATCACCGAGATTCCTTTCCAGGTTAACAAGGCTACCCTGGTAGCCAAAATTGCGGAACTCGTCAATGAAGGTAAAATCACGGGCGTAAGCAACGTTCAGGATCTTTCTGACCGGGATGGCCTGCGCATTGCCATTGAGATCAAGCGCGATGCGATGGGTTCCATCGTACTCAGCTACCTCTACAAGTACACGGCACTGCAAACCAGTTATGGCGTCAACAATGTCTGCCTCGTCAATGGCCGACCGATGACACTGAACCTGAAGGACATGATCGAAGAGTTTATTCTCTTCCGGATTGAAGTCATTCAGCGCAGAACCCAATTCGAACTTAATAAGGCCCTTGCCCGCGCTCACATCCTGATCGGACTGTTGATCGCCCTGGATTACCTCGACGAGGTAATTGCACTGATTCGTGCTTCCGCGAACCCTGAAGAGGCTAAGATCGCCCTGATGAAGGGAGAATTCATCGAAGACAAGAAAGCCTTCTGGGCTAAGTTCGGTGATCTCGTCAAAGAAGTTCAGACGGGGGAATTTATCGTTGAAGACGGAAACGTTTTGTCTGAGTGGCAGGCGAAGGCCATTCTCGACATGCGCCTCCAGAAATTAACCGGCCTCGAGATTGACAAAATCCGTGAGGAATACAATGAGATCAAGGCTATCATCGATGATCTAAAAGATATCCTTGGCAGCGAATCCCGTCAACGTTCTATCGTAAAGGAGGAGTTGATTGACATCAAGACGCGCTTCGGTGACGAACGACGCTCTGAGATCAGCCTGGACACTTCCGACATTTCCATCACGGATATGATTGCTGATGAGGATGTCGTAGTAACGATCTCCAAGCTTGGTTACATCAAGCGGACATTGGTCAATGAGTACCGGGCCCAAACCCGGGGCGGCCGCGGCAGCCGCGGCTCTAAAACACGGGATAAGGACTTCGTGGAACATATGTTCATTGCTAGTAACCACAACTACCTGATGCTCTTTACGGAGCAAGGGCGTTGTTTCTGGCTCCGCATTTACGAAATCCCCGAGGCCGGTAAGAATAGCGCCGGACGGGTAATTCAGAATATCCTGGCGATGCCGAAGGACGATAACGTTCGGGCTTACATCAGTGTCGCTGACCTGACTGATGAAGAATTTCTCGAACAGCACTCCATCATCTTCGCGACCAAGAAAGGTATTGTGAAGAAGACTAATCTGGAGGCTTACTCCCGTCCGCGAACGAATGGCATCAATGCTATCTCGATCAACGATGATGATCAACTCATTGAAGCTAAGCTAACGAATGGCAGTAGCCACGTTTTCCTGGCTACCAGTAAAGGGCAAGCTATTCACTTCGAGGAAGAGAAGGTCCGTAACATGGGGCGTACAGCCACCGGAGTTCGGGGTATTTCTCTTAACGGCGAGGACGATGCTGTAATTGGCATGGTTACGATTGACCACGAGTTGGACGCTGACAAGACCATTCTGGTCGTCAGTTCTCAGGGGATGGGCAAACGTTCTGCTTTTGATGACTATCGAATCACTAACCGTGGAGGTAAGGGAGTTCGCACGATGAAGGTGACCAAGAAGACGGGCGAACTCGTTGCGCTGAAGGCGGTAACAGAGGACGAAGACCTGATGATTACCAACCGCTCCGGAATTCTAATCCGTACCACTATGGATGAACTTCGGGTGATGGGCCGCTCTACCCAGGGGGTGAAACTTATTCGCCTGGAGAAAGGAGATGCTATTGCCGACGTGGCCGTTGTGCCCGCAGGAGAGGAGGATGAAGAAAGTAACGAGGAGGAGTAACCCCCGCTTTCACACGCTTTTACACCGATCAATTGACCCGTGTTACCGCTAAAATGGTGGCACGGGTTTTTTACTCTACTTCAATTTTCCTTTATTTTTACGATTGTATTAACGACTTTTGCGCAAGCAATTAACGTTTCCGTGTTATCAAAGGGATCCTTTGAACGTCTATAGGGACGTAAACCAATTACGAAAAACCAACAAACTACCATCATGCGTAACATTTTATTCAGCATGCTCGTACTTCTCCTCTCCGCAACGGCCCTTACGGCCCAGACGGGAGCAGACGCGCTTAAAGCCGCCAAAAAAGCATTTGACAGCTACTCTCTTAATCAAGATGGAGAAGCTCTTAAAGAAGCTGCGGACATGATTCAAGTCGCTATGAAAGACGGGGCAGTTGCCGCTGACCCTAAAGCCCTCCTGGAGGCAGGCGACATTTACTCTGGCCTTATCGCCAATTACATCCAGCAACGGGTAGTGGACCCTTCCACTGCAAACGCTCTCGTTGAAAATGCTGCCGTGAAGGGAGCTAAGGCTTTCATGGAAGCGTTTACGAAAAGCGAAAAGAAGGGTGCTCAGAAAGCTGCTCTTAAGGGCTTGGCCGGTATCCAGGGTAATGTCTCTAACGAGGGTATCTACGCCATTCAGGACAAGAACTATGAAGCCAGCCTGGAAGCCTTCCAGACGAGTGTAATGCTACACGACTTTCTAACGGAAAATGGAGGAGAGTCTGTTATGGACGCTGCTAAGATCAATGATGAGAAGTACTACGCAGGCTTGTCTGCTATCCTTCTCGAAAAATTTGATGATGCCGAAGTCATGTTCAAAGACCTATACGACGCCAAGTACGATGACTCTGGTCTTTACGACGGTCTGTATAAGATTTACAGCGGAAAGGGCGATACGGAAATGGCCGGTAAATTCCTGGCAGAAGGCCGCGAAAAGTACCCGGAAGAAACCAACCTGCTCTTCACGGAGATCAACTACTACCTGGCTGAAGGCCGTCTTGATGAGTTGACGGGTAAGCTACAGGAAGCTATTAACAAAGAGCCAGACAACGTTAGCCTTTACGCTACTCTCGGTCAGGTATACGAGCAGCTTTACAACAAGGCCAAAGAAGAAGGCAATGCTGATAAGGCGACGGAATACTTTGATAAGGCACAGTCTCAGTACGAAACGGGCCTTACCAAGGATGAAAACGCAACGCGATTGATTTACAGCCTCGGTGCTCTGATCTATAACCGTGGTGCTGCCATGACGCAGGAGTTGATCAAGCTTGGTGATGATTACTCCAAGGAAGGACAGAAGAAGTACGATGCCATGAAAGCAAAGGTGGATGCTGAGTTCAACAAAGCACTTCCTTATTTCCAGAAGGCAGAGATGTCTGACCCGAACGACCTCAACACCCTCATCGCCCTCAAGGAGATGTTCGCACGTAACAGTGAGTTTGACACTTCTAACGAGTTCAAAGCCCGCATCGAGAAGATTCAGGCTGGTGAAAAACTTGAGAAGTCTTACTTCAAGGAAAAGGGTATGTAAGCAGGAGGAATTTCTTCTAACTATCCAATAAAGCTCAAATGGCTGGTGGCATCTACGTCCACCAGCCATTTGCTTTTTGTTGGCTTTTAGAGGGTGTTCCGTCCAGAATTTATTACGATTCCGGAGGGATCGGGGTCGCGAAAAGGTCTAATTATAGAGGCAAGGCATGCCTTG
>CALIGP010000078.1 GCA_938021455.1 uncultured Lewinella sp.
GGGGAGTGCTCGAACAGCCCTTCCGCTTAACGGCTCTTTTGCCCCGTTCTATCGGCCAACGCCACCGCCGAAGGCAGCAGCGAAGCTCACGGCCGTCCCCCGAAAAGCTCTGGGCCTGGGGTTTCATTCAACGCTACTTTAGCCCGGGGGTAATACACCGCTGGATTCTTTGAAGCAGAGTCTGAGTGGGCAATACATCGCAATTAATGTCTTGGCTTCAGGCCAAAAATGAATGCGCTATCCCCAAACGTTCCCTTGCTCCTCTTAAGCCCAAAAGATGATAAGTGAAAAACAAAATGGAACACTATGGTGGGACGGCCTTGACGGTGTCCGGAAGATGGAGGGGCAAAAGCCGTTAAAAAATGGAAGCTGTATGAGTACTCCCAAAGCTTTCTTTTGTCCCGAGTTGTTAGTAACCAAAAAGCTAAAAAGCATAAAACTAAATGTGCTGCGAGTTTTTCCATTTTAGGCTTTTGGCCCTCCATCTTCCGATGAGACACCGGCACAGCCAAGGTTTTTTGCTTCTTTTTCACGGAAAAAGAAGGAGCTCGCGCGGAGCGATGTAACAAGTGGCAATTCACTACTTTTTACGGTAAAAACACGGCAATTTGCCTTTTAGGGCTGTGTGGGCTCGATCCACACACGCTTAGAATGAAAGCAGTGATCGCAGAAATCAAGGTCTTTGGGGCAAGAGCAGCCTAAAACCGTAGCGGACCATTGTAAATCAAATGGCGCAACTGGCCGAAAGCCAATTACGCCACTTGATTTTGGGTCCGAACGTTTGAGCGAACTACTACCGCTTTACCACCCGCTTCACCACTCGCCAGTCTCCGGCCACTGCCATAAACTGGTAAGCACCTGCTGGCAGGTTTGACATTTCAATCGTTGCCATCACTCGTCCCTGCTGCACCAACTGACCGCTGGCGTTTAGAATCGTGTACTCCGCTTCTTCGGGGAAGTTCCGCAGAGAGAGTTGGTTATCTACCGGATTCGGGAACAGGGTAAAGGCTTGTGCCTCTCCATTACTGGCGGTACGGAAGGCGGCCTCCGTTGATTCAGGGGTAGATTGCAGGCTGCTACCTACACAAAAAGAGGTCGTCTCGCTACTGCCGAAGGAGCCGCCACTGGCCAACGTACTACCGTTATCCTGATTCGTCAACGTGTAGGAGCCGTTGCCGTAGGAACAGCACATACCGTCTCCATAAGCATCGCTAAAGACCAGGGTATAACACCCCGGGGCCAATGAAACCGGTACCGTGAAGGTGGATCCATCCGCCCGGTTGCCGTAAGTGCCACCACTAAACACGGTAACATTGCTGCTATTGCGGATTACCCAGCTGGTCTCTTCCGGGTAATTATCCAATGTGATGCTCAGGCTACCGGTAACGTTACCACCGCCACCTCCGCCGCCGCCGGCAGAAGTACTGAAGCCCAGATCATCAATGGCCATATCTCCCTTCCAGGTGGTGCCCGTCACGCCGTTAAAGCGAAGTTGTACCGTTCCGCCCAGGTAGGCGTCCAGGTCTACCGATGCGGACTGCCAGCTATTGCCCTGATTACCGGAGCGGCTCCAGACGGAGGTCCAGCTACTGCCGTCCGTGCTCGCTTCTAGCGCGAGTGAGCCCATGTTAGAAGCGCCGTACAGGTGGTACTTGAAGCTAAAGTCCGCCGAGTTCTTTCCACTCAGGTCAAAGCAAGGTCCGTACATAATCGCTCGCTTCGTAGAGTAGTTGGGGGCCGAGGACTCCATGTAGGCGTATTGGCTGCCCGCTGAAGCAGAAGAAGGGCCCGTACCGGAAGAGGGCGTACCGCCGCTGCGGCGCGCCCAGTTGAAATCATCGCCGGCAGAAGCCTGTACCCAGTTGCCGAAGTTGCTCTCGAAGCTTTCAGCGTAAGGGAAAGAGGTAACGGTGTTATTGCTGTTACAGAAGGGGTTGGTGTTTCCACCACCGCCACCTCCGCCGGAGCCGAAGCGATCTTCTGCCTGGGGGCCACCCCAGATGATGGTGGCGAAGGCTGGGTTGTCAATGAATGGGTTCCGGTTACCCTGAATATTTTCTACAATCGGGTTGCGCTGCAGCTCCAGCGCAGAAACGGGGTCTTCCGCATTCCATTCCAGGAACAGGTTCAGCATGTTGGCATCGGAGGAGTTGGCCGTACCGATACCGACATTGCTGGGTAAACAACGACTACCGTACCGGAGGTACATATACATCATCATGCGGGCTACGTCGCCTTTGAACTCATCACCAGGATACCAGTGCCCCTGGTTGGTCGTGCCTGAGTTGCCCGAACCATCTGCGAATTTCCGGCTGCCACGATTGGAGTTGCGGCTCACGTCCGAAGGGCGCAGGTGGTGCACATCGGCACCGGGGCCTGAGGTGCCCAGGTTCGGGTTACCCAATGACTTAGGGTAGACGTGCTCCCGGTTCCAGTCTGTTGTCCCGCCCCCATTACTGTCTTTGCTGCGGGTACGGTCCGTATTGGTTACACCATCGGTGTCGCTGTAGCCGTAAATGAGAATGACGTTAGCGCTGTTGTTGGGGTCCAGGTCCGATTGCTTCAGGGCATCCCAAACACCGGGCGTGTAGCTGGGGGTGGAGAACTGGCTGGTGGTGATCTTATCGGAGAGCTCCGTTTGGAGAGGCTGCCCCGTAAGGTTCAGATTGACATCGTCGTAGTAAGAAGGAATGCTTTGGGCAAAGACTGCCGTACACAGGGCCATCAGGCCTGCTATCAGGAATAATCTGAAATACATGAGTGTTGGTTTAAAAAGTACACACCGGCATAGTACCGGCGCTGATAAGTGTGCAATGACGACAAGATAAGTAAGTTGTTTTCACCTTAGTGAGAGCGGTAGGTTAAGTTTATGTTTCTTTTGTGAAGAGGCTCCCTTTCTTTGGGATAACTTGCGATCTTCAATATCCAAAACTGTCCTACAATGAACAAGCGAATCGAAGTTTTAATAATTCTAGCAATACTCTTCTCAGGAACTCTGGCAAACGCCCAAAGCAACAACTTTTCCGCCCTGGCCACTGTCGGTCTTAGTGCACCAATACTAGATAGTGGAAGCGGCTATCACGTAGGTATTAATCCGTCTTACCTGCTGTCAAATAATTTTTCGATTGAAGGCCAACTCTCTTACCTCGCCACCAAAATCAACGGCTCTTTCTTGTCTGGTAACGAAGGGAAAAGCAATGCAGCCAACGCTTTAGTAGGTGGCCGTTTATACCTCACCTCTGCGGCAAGCCCAAACCGCTTTTATTTCAATCTCCTGGTAGGAATTAGCTACAACAAAGAGGAAATAAACAGCCTAACGCAAGAGGGGATGATTAATCCGGGTTTTTCCGCAGGAGCTTTTATGGAGCTAAAGAAGTTAGTCCTCGGATTGTCATTCGATACGCCACAGAATTTGGTCCTCAAGGCTGGCTACGTGCTCTAGTGGTCAGCTGATATCATTGGGTGAACCTAGAGGATCTACTTCCTATATCCCTTCTCTACCCAATAAAAGGTAGGACGAGCAAAACTCCCTCCCTTCCCATCCAGAAAACCCTCCAAAGGAGCATATCCGATTGGGCTAAAAACAAAGCGGGTCGCAGCATCATCCCAAGCCCAAAATTGAACCAATCTGAACTTGCCTACTCCTTCGTAAAAGGGGATACCATCAACCACCTTATCCTTCGATTCGTAGGTATTAGGGTCAATGATCGTAACGGTGTCCTTGGGGTGCAACAGCCCGTCAAGTTGGGCCGCAGACATAGGCCCCCAATTTCCAGTATTTCGGAAACCATCCGTAGGTTGGTTATTCAATTGCTTGAAAAGATGGTCAAAGATTTTGTCCTTGTATAGGGTTGAACCGCTTTCGGTTTCCAGGTCATGGAAAGGAACAGAAAAGGTCATCCGATCCACAGCATGCCAAACGTTTTTATTAAAGTCGATGGCTTTAGGAAATGACTCCACCGGAAAATAAACCTTAGGGTTTCCGGTATTCGTACTCAGAGATATCCACTGTGGGGCCTGCTGCATACGTCCGTTGGAGTGATAAGTAAGTCGCAAATGCAGGTCAATGGACTGGTAGTCTGCTGGGTCTGGCACCCGGCTAATCACGGTAATCCTTGACTCGTAAGTATCAGGATCAATCACCTGAACGGTATCTTTCCGAACGAATACTTTCTCAAAGTCAGATGGTGTCATTTCCCGCTGTAGCTGCTCATCAGCGTAGCCCGTCAGACGACCGTCCCTAAAAGCTCGAAACATTAGCTGGCCGATACTACCGTCAGCTATGTCCGTTAGTCCCCCCCGATCGATGGAGGGAGATTTATAGAAAACACGTTGGACATTCGGCCCTGCTTCTTCCGTACCAGCAATAGAAACGGTAGTAGTACCTGACCACAATTTTTCTGCCTTCTGGGCGGGCAGGGCTAGGCTAAAAAATAGGAGTAGTATAAGTGGTATGATTTTCATGACTCTTTCCCTTTATTACTTATGGTGATGCAACAACACCACCTTAAGGTAAGAACTAAGTATGATCAAATATCGTTAATTTAGTCATCAAACTGACTATTTTTTGCTAAATTTAGTCAGTTTATTGACCAAATCAACTTCAATGCAACTCATAGTAAGACAAATCGAAGACCAGGTAATCAACCATCTACGTCCCAATAAAGTCGTTGTCTTACTAGGTCCAAGGCGGGTCGGAAAAACCGTTTTGATCCGGCAGGTGCTTGATCGGCTTTCTGAGCCTTTCCTGTTGCTGCACGGAGAGGATATGGACATAAGGCGACAGCTGGAACGTAGAAGTACTCAGCATTATAAAAATCTGCTGGGTGATAAATCATTACTCGTAATCGATGAAGCGCAGAAGATTCCGGACATCGGTAATATTTTGAAACTCATGGTTGACACCATCAGCGGTATAAAAATCATTGCTACGGGGTCTTCCGCCTTTGACCTGGAGAAGTTTACCGGAGAACCTTTGACTGGGAGAAAAACGACCTTCAATCTACTGGCCCTTTCAGAAAAAGAACTAGACCAGACCGAAGGTGTATTCCAGAAGCAAACCAATATGCGTCACCGGCTGGTATACGGCAACTACCCTGAGCTCATCCACATCCCTAACCTCAACGAGCAAAAAGTATACCTTGACGAACTCATTCAATCTTATCTACTGAAGGATATCCTCGAGTTTGACTTGGTAAGAAACTCTGATAAAATTCTTCAACTCCTGAGACTGTTAGCCTTTCAGGTGGGAGGAGAAGTGAGCCACACTGAATTGGGAACCCAATTGGGCATGAGTAAGAATACTGTGGACCGTTACCTTGATCTACTGAGTAAAGTCTACATCATTCACTCCGTAGGTGCCTGGAGCCGTAACCTTCGAAAGGAAATTGTAAAAAGCAAGCGATGGTACTTCTATGACAACGGCATAAGGAACGCCCTGATCGGCAACATGAACCCGATTGAAAATAGAGACGATATCGGTAAACTCTGGGAAAACTACATCATCAGCGAACGGGTCAAGTTCCAGAAATATTCGAAAATGTTAGTCTACAACTATTTCTGGAGAACGTATGACCAGCAGGAAATAGACTGGGTCGAAGACCGGGAAGGAAAACTTCACGCCTACGAATTCAAGTGGAACCCTAAGCGCAAGGCTAAATTTCCAAAGGCTTTTGCCAGGGCTTACCCGGACTCCGTATTCGAAGTAATTAACAGTGATAATTATTATGATTGGCTGAATTGATTGTACGCTTCAGCCCAAGATCCGTACATTAAACATTGCTGTCTTTAGTTTCTTTCTCTGCACCTGCGTGCGGCGCCAGCTAAGTCCTTTCAGTATTGCGAAGTCAGTTGCTAAGCCCTATTCCACTATCGCCTCTTTTTTCTTATTAATCGCCGCCCGAATCTCTCCGGCCTTCTCTTCCGTCAAGTCATAAGACCACATAATTAGTATCGCTAAGACTGTTCCCGCCATCGGGAAGAAACAAAAGAAGGCATGGAGCCCGTCTACGGCCCCTTGCTGGTCAGTTGTAGGAAGCGTAGCATCGAAGCCTACCACCGCAATCATTAGGCCGCTAAGTCCGCCCGCAATCGCAAAACCGAATTTGACCATCCACCAATAAATAGCGCCAAATATACCTTCTCGTCTTAGCCCGGTATTGAGCTCGTCTATGTCAATCACGTCAGCCGTCATAGACATCATGATGGTAAACAGGCTGCCGATCCCGAAAGAGAAGAAAGGTAGTGCGATGATATAAAGCCACGGCTTCCCAGGGACAAACAAGAACCACATCAAAACATAACCGATCAGCGATATGCTTTGCGATATTAAAAACGTCTTGTGCTTACCGATGACTTTTGACATCCAGGCTACGATAGGTATCACAATAAACGTTGTACACAATGCGCCGACACTACCAAAAAGAACCACCCACACCCCCGTGGCTGCAGCATCGCCATTGAATAATTTATAAACGATTACAAAAAATGTTAGCCCTGCTACTGTATTGAAAGAGTTGAAAATTAAAAAAGTGGAAAAGCATAATTGGCGGAAGTACTTTATTTTGAAGGCATCTACAAATCCTTTGGCTATTTTCCCTACGCTACCGCCAATACTGGATAAAGTCAATGGCTCATAATCTTCCCGGTCGAGCGTAGACTCACTCTTAATGAAGATCGCTGGAATGATGGCACAAATAGCACATGGAATAGCTACCCAAATAGCTAATTCTCTGGTCGCCACTTCGGCCGAAGGAAACCATTCCGGATCGTACATAATTATCCAAAACCAGGGCGCTATGACCCAGGCCCACTGCCCAATCCATTGAGCGGTAGCCATAATACTGGTCCGCTCGTGGAAATCGTCGCTCATTTCATAGCCCATGGCTACGTACGGAACACTAAATATGGTAAGCCCCAGGTAAAAAACGATTGACCCACAGAAGAAATACCAGAAATTAAACTCTAAAGAGTTCTCCGAAAAGAGTTGCCACATGAAGATATAGGCAATGCCCATAAGTATACCTCCGATAAGAACGTACTGGCGCCTTCTCCCCCATTTAGAGCGTGTATTGTCAGAGATGAAGCCCATGATGGGATCCGTGATGGAGTCAAAAATCCGGGGAAAGAAGTAAATCACTCCCCACATCCAACCAGGAAAACCGAGGTCCTGAACCAACACGACCATGAAAATGCCCAAGATCGCCGGGAACATCTGATTGGCAAACATGCCCAGACCAAAAGCTATTTTTTGCCCCAAGGGGACTTTACTAATTACTGCATTATCGACTTCCGACATGATAGTTCTCTTTATAGTGCGTTTGATGATCGAATACGGGGGTGTGGAAAGGCGCTTATTGAATTCGCTTCGTTCGTGTTTGTCCGGTAAGTTACTGTTCTTCCGCCACAGTGACGGGAGGAGAGAAAACGGTTGCCATTAAAGCAGCCTTATCTCCACCGAAAGTCTTCGTAATGGGGTGCCCATCGCGGGTAAGCCCGTCAAAAACGCCCGCATCAACGAGCGGCCATAGCGGATACTTCGCTTCGCCCTTTACGGTGAAGAGGCCAAAGTGGTTTTCGGAGCCACCGGAGTTGGCGCCATCTTTCCAGGGCTCGTCGAAAGCTTCGAAGTAGAAGCAAGCCATCCCGGCTTTACCCGTCCAGTCGCGCATATGCTGGTAATAAAGCCCCATCTTGTATTCGTCGGTGGCCCGGGAGCCGCCTTCGCCGTAGAAACCATTAGAGCTGGTTGCCCAACCTGTTTCTCCGATGTGCAACGGCTTGTCTACCCCCAGCGTTTTCACGTAGGAAGCAACGGAGTCATACTGACTGATGGCGTAAGCTTTAGCGCGGAGCATGGCGGCTTCCACCATGGCTCCTTTATCCTCCCCTTCCACCTGTCCCGCAATACTGCGGGACGCCGCCGTCCAAAACTGCGGATTGTAATGCGTGTCGTGCATCGGATAGGTATGCAGTGAAATATAATCAACCGCCCGGATGAGGCTGGTTAGATCTTCCACATGATACTCCCCTCCCCCGCCGCCCCAGGAGGCGAAATTGTCGGAACTGGTAATCCAGAGATTTTCGGACAATTCCCCAGCAGCTTTGAGGCCCTGCAGATGGTTGACCCACTTCAGGATAACGCCCGGCTGCACGTAGTAGCTGGCCGCCCACTTCACCATCGCCTCGTTACCAACGGCGACAATCTTCACAATATCAGGGTATTCCTGGGCCAGTGCTACCGCCCTGCCAATCTCCGCAGCGTTCTTTTCACTCTCTACATTGTGGTCAGGTTCGCGGTCAGACCAGGCGTTTTTACAGTCGATCCATGCCCCCAACATCACGTACATTTCGAAGGTAGGATCGGCGTCCTTTAAGGCCCGGATGGCCGCCAGAATATTGGCGGCTTGCGGAAGGCCAACATTGTAGGTACGGATAATCCGAATGTCCATCGCGGATAGGATCTGCATATCCTCCTTCAATTGAGCAAGCGTCGGCTGAGTATCCCGGGAGGTCGTCCGGTAGCCGCCATACGAGATGGCCAGATACTCGGGCTTACCCAGAATGTCGCTTGCACTGACCTCCTCCTTAGCGACCGTTTGCTCCTGCTCTACCGAAGTGCAGGAGAAAAAAAACAGTAGGGCGAGGACGCAGGTGCAAAGTTTTGATAGAGGCATGGTTTCGACGAGTTTTACCGGAGCACCCTTGCTGGATGCGTCACGAATATACTCGTGATTTTCCCACTGCGGCCAAATACCTCCTCACTCAGTTCTGTGGTAAGCTTCACACCCTGCTGTTC
>CALIGP010000079.1 GCA_938021455.1 uncultured Lewinella sp.
TACTGCGAAGGGAGTGTTTTCTGGAGGAAAGACCAAGGATAATTTTAAAGAATTGGATGCCAAGATTGCGAACAACATTAATGGCTATAGACGTGTCAATGCGCTCCCCGTTTGGTCCCATAAAAGAGGTGTGATGTATGAAGATGGACTGTATGTGCCTTCACACGATGCCCCAATGTCGGACGGTTTGAGTGGGGCAACACCACTGGGTAGTTTTGTTCTTAAGTCTTCAGTAGATTATGCGAAGCCTTTTGTAATTAAACTAGAAGTCAACGTTGCCTTTGATGATAATGAGTTCTACTCAGAATATGATTTTTCAGAGGATGAAGTTTTTCACAACGGTACGGGCCAACTAGGGCAGCCGTCAGTAGTTTATAGCTCTTATTTGGGTGTCTCAGGCAGGAAGAATTACACCGTGATGAAAATAGAAGGCCATGGTCATTACTCTGGACAGGATGGCGTTATATATGAAGACTTGTCTACAATTTCTACGGCTCTTGAAATTGTAGAGTATATAGTAGTAGGTCTAACAAATTAAGCTAGTATGGAAAAGTGTAATACAGAAGATTTGTACCATTTACATAGAGAAAGGCTATTAAGCCTGATTAAGTCAAAGGTCGAGGATAGCCAAAAAGCGGAAGATTTACTTCATGACTCTTTCATGAAGTTACAAACTTGTTGTGATGCAGGATGTGAATGCGAAAGGCCGAAGTCGTATCTTTTTAGATTAGTACTAAATACGGTTTTCGATTATTTTAAAAAGAGAAAAAAGGACCAATCACGCCAACATGAATTTGCAACGATTAATACCTTGATAGAAGATGAAAAGGTAGAGCGCCAATGTGACCTTTTGCAATGTATTAATCAGTTTCTGGCAGATACTTCTTTGGAAAACAGAATTGCCTTTGAACAAGTGGATTTACATCAGCAACCCCAAGTGAAGGTGGCTAGGGCACTAAATATTCCTTTGCCGACACTTAAGTCAAGAGTTCAACGGACTAGAAAATATTTAAAGAAGAGGATAGAAGACTGTTGTCCTGATTATCATGAAAAATGCATCTGAACATGAGTAATAAAAAAACAAAGAGAGCACTATGGTCTTCTAACATTTCTTCAGTAATTGGCACCACGACTGCTGCCTGCTGTGCAGGCCCTGGTTTGGCGGGATGTGTGGCCACTTGTTCTTCTACCTGTGGTTCAGTGGGGTTGACCCTTTTTGGTTTATCGGCTACGGGCTTGGCGCATTGGGTAAGCGATCACTGGTATATATTCCTAATAGTGAGTATTCTCAGTTTTTCCGAAGCATACTATAGAATTTTTTATGTGAAAAAGGAGAAGGATCAAAAGAAGTCTAAAATCCTGTTTTTCTCAAGCCTTCTACTATCGGTTGTGTTATTCGGGAGGATTTTGCTTTCGTGTTGACCGCAAGCTGATTTATCCTTCACGAGCTCCTGCCCAAACGCCTACTTTCTTATGATTCCTTGGTAAATCAGAGCGGTAAGCTACCAGAAGTAAAAAAGCACCTAATTTAGCCTGCTCCACTCACCCATAGAGACACCCACCCGTGAATCCAAGCCCAACCCCCACCTCCTGGAGCTTCCTAAAGCGATTCTCCTTTCGCTACCTCTTCGTTTTCTTTACCCTCATCGTGCTGCCCTTCCCACTGTATGTCATTCCGGGCTTAGACGTCGTTGGAGAATGGTATGGTGATTTATTCACCCCCCTCGTGAATTGGGCCGGCAAGCACCTGCTGGACATCACGGACCCGATCGCTCACGAGGTGACGGGAAGTGGGGACACACTGTATGACTGGGTCTGGTACCTGGTGATGATTCTGCTGACCATCGTGATCGGTACCCTCTTTACCGTAGTAGACCGTCACCGGAAGCAATACGAAAAACTCTACGGCTGGTTTATGTTGGTGCTGAGTTACTACTTGGCGTACTCCTTATTCTCCTACGGGATTATCAAAATGTTTCTTTTACAGTTTCCCGCTCCGGGGCTGTCGACGCTGTTCAATACCTACGGCCAGTCGTCTCCCATGCGATTGGTTTGGACTTTCATGGGCGCTTCCTCTACTTACGTCTTTTTTGCCGGGGCCAGCGAGACCCTTGGTGCAGTCTTGTTGTTGTTTCGGCGTACCCGAACGATGGGCGCGCTGGTTGCTTTTGCGGTCATGTTCAATGTCTTCCTGCTTAACATGAGTTACGACATTCCGGTCAAGCTGTACTCCTTTCAGCTCGTCGTAATCAGCCTCTACATTGCGGCCCGCCACTGGCGGCGGCTCTACGCTTTTTTCTTTACGGAGAAGGCCGTGCCTGCGCCGGCAACCAGGCCACTAGTTGGCTCCAAACGGGGCTGGTGGGTATTGTTGGCGTTTCAGATTGTGTTCGCCGGGGTCGTTATTATCGGCACCATAATGGGCGCCATCGATAGCCAGCAGCAATATGGCTCTCTGCGGGAGAAATCTCCGCTGTATGGCGTATACAACGTAGAGGACTTCCTGATGAATGGCGATACCATACAGGACCGGCTCTCCAATACCGTACGCTGGAAAAGAATCATTTTCGACTATCCGAACTTTACCTCGATCACTAAGATGAATGATCACGATAATTACCACGGAACGGAGGTTGATACGACGGCCCAAACCATTCTTTTCAAAACCCGGACGGGTATTCGGAAAGAGCATTTGTTTACTTATGAACGGTCCGACGAACATCTCTTGCTAAAGGGAGTCCTGCACGCCGACACGCTGGAGGTACACCTGAAACCTTACGATCTTAACCGGTTTGGCTTACTGAACCGGGGCTTCCACTGGGTGAATGAGGTGCCCTACAATCGGTATAATTATGATTAGGGGCGAGACCCCGATAGCTATCGGGGAGGTGCAGGGCGATGTTTTTAGAAAGCTCGGTTTGGGCTTAATGCCCTTCTAGCAAATCCAGCCCACTCCGCATCGTCCATTCCAAACTCCGCCTACCTCCAAGAAGCTCCTCCGTGGCGACTCTTAGCGCCGTAATGGCGGAAACCTGATTCCAGGCTTCACGCATGGCGGTTTGTATGCCTTCCGCAAAATCCGCATCTATTCCCGACAGCTGTTCCGCTAATCGCTTATCCTTTCCCCGCCGGACCCGGTGCGCCTTACAGAAAATATCAATACAGCGATTGACGATTTTGTGGCGGATGAGGCTGGCGCCGAGCCTATCCTTGTTGTACAGCGCGTCTTCGAAATCCTTGAAGTAATCATCAATGAAGTATTTCTCGAATTCCATCTGATCAGCTTGTAAGGCAGGTGGGACTTCTGCGATAAGGGCTTTGGCGGTAGCGACCAATTCTTCAACGATGGGAGAATTGCTGTATGCTATGTTCCCGTACGCCAGCATATGCGCGGTGTGCGGTCTGGCCTTCTCCCGCTCGAAGTAAGCCCTGATCTGCGCCGGAGGGTTTTTGAACGTTTCGATCTCGATACCATTGATCCAGGTATTCCGTCGCTCGCGGTAATCACAATCAGGACTCAGGATTACGTGAATGTCGACGTCCGAATTTTGGTCCGGCCTGCCGTGGACGGTAGAGCCAGAAACGATGATACCGATGACGTCATCATCGAGCTTTTCCCCGTCAACGAACACCTTGCTCGCTTCCTGATATTGCGCCAATCTTGAATTCATTAGGGTAAGGTCGTACTTTTCGGAGACTAGTGTCTGTTTCTGCCACCAACAATTATCCCCATGCGATTCCTCCTTTTTTCCTTAATCCTCCTCCTCACCGCCACCTCCCTCTCCGCCCAGGAAGCCCACCGCCGCTGGCGCAAGATGAATCAGATTCGTCAGGATAAGTTTGACCTCGTGCTACCGGAGGTCATGCGGGAGAACAAGATCGATATGTGGATCGTCACCAATCGGGAAGGCAGTTTTGATCCGCTGTATAAAGACCTGGGAGAAGGATACGTAGGCTCGACGGGCTACTACGTCTTTACGGACAGGGGAGAAGGGCGCATTGAACGGGCGGCGCTGGGCATCAGCGGTTACCTGCTGGAAGAAGGCAATACCTATGATTACTTCGGCTCGGATCTGGAATTGAAGGAATATGTCGCCGAACGAGATCCCCAACGCATCGGGCTTAACTACTCTAAGGCCATTGGCGGAGCCGATGGGCTATCGTACTCAGGCTTTCTGGAACTATCGGAAACCCTGGGGGAGAAGTATGCTGCCCGTTTTGTGTCAGCGGAGAAGTTGGTCTCTGATTTTCGCTCACGGCGCGTGGCCAGCGAGATTGCCGTCTACGGGGAGGCCTGTGAGCTCTCCTACCAGATCATGGAGAAGGCACTGTCGAATGAAATCATTACGCCGGGGGTGACAACGCTGGAGGACGTCGCCTGGTGGATGAAAGAGCAACTCTTTAAGCACAAACTGGAATCGTCCTTCGGGATGCCCTCCGTTTACGTCACCGGCCCACGGGGCATTCTGGCTACCTCCTCCGATCGGATCATTACTCGGGGTGATGTGCTGACGATCGACTGGGGCGTAGGCCTCATGAATATGTATACCGACATGAAGCGGATGGCCTACGTCCTCCGCGAAGGGGAAACGGCCGTGCCGCCGGGCATTCAGAATGCCTTCGAGCAGGGCGTGCGGGTGCGGGACATCATCAAGCAAACCATCAAGCCCGGTAAGACGGCCAAGGAAACGGAAACGGCCGTTTATGCTGCACTGACGGCCGCCGGCTTCAACAAAATGAAGGGCTTCAACCAGTTTACCGATGGTGACAAGACGGATGTCATCATCGGCTGTCATTCCGTCGGAAATTGGGGGCACGGCGTGGGGCCATCGATCGCGTTCTTTAATCCGGTCAGATTGGGTTTTGAGATCAAGCCGTCGAATCTGCTGTCCATCGAGCTGTTCGCTTACACCAGCTTGCCGGAGTGGGGGGGCAAAAAGCTGCGCGTTGCCCTTGAAGACGATGCTATCGTGACCAGCCGGGGTGTGGAGTGGTTGTATCCGGTGAATCGGCGGGTGGCGGTTATTAAGTAGACGCTGCGCTGCTCTTTCAACTTTCCCTTGCACCTGCGTCTGCGCCCAAAAAACAAGAGGATATGGGCGCGGACGCAGGTGCAAGGAAAGTCCCCGGTTGAGGTACTGTCCACAGTACCTCAACCGGGGACTGCCCGCATGGACTACTTATTCCGGTAATCCAGCGGCGGTTTCCGATCCCCCAGCAAGGCTTCATATTTAAAACCCGGCCCGCGCCGGCGCTCCAGTTCTGCTTTCGCCTTTGCGAGTAATTCCGGGTTTTGAAAAAACTCGATCCCAGCAAGCGTCATCGTCTTGGCGGCCACCATCATGCCCTTCGTGCCGATACTCATGCCGCCGGCCGCCACGGCCTGCCAGGAGTGGGGCGAGGTGCCGGGCACCCAGGTCGCGGTGCGCAGAGCAGTGGTGGGCACGGCCCAGCTGACGTCGCCGACGTCAGTGGAGGCAGAGTAGGGTTTCTCCGGTGCGCGGAAGGGCTGGATCTCGGTAGCGGAAGCCAGCGCTTTCTGCCGGGCTTCGGGTAGGGTAGCAGAGACTTTTTCGGCGAAGGCCAATTCCTCTTCGTTGTAGGAGACCCCACCTACTTGTTCGAGTTTGTTGTGGACGACCCGGGTGAGGGTCTCGTTCGGTAAGAGGTTGAAGGCGCCGTGGATGACCTCGTAGTCCATCGTCGTACCCGTGCCCAGGGCCGCCCCTTCGGCCGCCTGCACCACCCGGTTAAAGATGTTCTTGACTTCTTTCATCTCTGGATGGCGGACGTAGTAAAACACCTCCGCAAAAGCGGGTACTACGTTCGGCGCTTCGACGCCTCTGGTGATGACGTAGTGTATCCGGGTAGTCTCCGGCACGTGCTCCCGCATCAGGTTGACCATGTGGTTCATAGCCTCTACGCCGTCGAGGGCGGAGCGGCCAAACTGCGGCGCTGCCGCAGCGTGGGAAGACACCCCATGGAAGCGAAATTTGGCTGACTTATTGGAGAGGGTGGAACCGGCATCGGCGGAGTTGCCATCACTCGGGTGCCAGTTCAATACTGCATCTACGTCGTCAAACAAGCCCGCGCGGACCATGTAGACTTTGCCGGCACCACCTTCCTCTGCCGGTGTGCCGTAAACCCGGATTGTACCAGTGCTTCCCGTGGAGGTTAACCATTCCTTCAGCGCAATCGCTGCCGCCGTAGAGGCCGTGCCGAAGAGGTGATGGCCGCAGGCGTGACCGGCCACCTGACCATCAATTTCTTTCTTCTCCGGTACGGCCTCCTGAGCGACTCCGGGCAAGGCATCAAACTCAGCTAACAAGCCGATCACGGGCTTGCCGCTACCAAAACTGGCGACAAAAGCAGTGGGAATGTCAGCTACGCCCGCTTCAATGGTAAAACCGGCCGTACGGAGTTCGTCCTGCAGCAAGGCCGATGACTTTTCTTCTTGATAGCCGACTTCGGCCAGGTCCCAGATTTGATGGGCGAGATCGCCGTAGTGTTCCGTTTTGGCATCGAGGTTTTGGAGGGCGTCTGTTTGGGCGTTTCCAATGCTGACGGCCAATAGGCAGACGAAAAGGGAGAGGAGTCTCATGGGGTGGTTTTTGATCTGGAGGACTAAGGTAGGAAGCGGACCTCGAAGCGTCGCGGTAGCTACCTTCGAGCGTCCGCTGATTGGGCCCTAAACGGACGCTCGAAGGTCCTGCTGGACGCTTCGAGGTCCTGGTTGACGCAATGTTGAAACCGAGAGGATTACCTTAGCGCTATGTCCTCCACTAAAAAGTCCATCCCCCTCCATTACCAAATTGTCATCGGTATCGTAGTTGGTGCTGCCCTCGGCTTAGCCGCCGGGAAAATTGATGGCGGACCGGCCTTCATTGTCGATTGGGTGAAGCCCATCGGGACGATCTTCATCCGGCTGCTCAAGCTGCTGGCCGTACCGCTCATCTTCGTTTCCCTAACGAAGGGTATCAGCGACCTGAAGGACTTCTCGACGCTCTCCCGCATGAGCTACCGGACGATTGGCTGGTATATGCTCACCACCATTTTTGCCGTTTTATTAGGCTTGTTTCTGGTCAATTTCTTTCAGCCGGGGTCTTTTGTAAGCGAGGAAACGGTGACGGCATTGGGGGCATCCATCACGGAAACCACTAACGCAAAGGTGGGCGCGGGTACGGCCGGTGCAGCGGCTGGGCCTTTGGACTTCTTTGTCAACATGGTGCCCGACAACCTCTTTGCCGCTCTGAGCGCCAACGGGCGGATGCTACAGGTTATCTTTTTTACCATTCTCTTTAGCGTCTGCTTACTGCTTGTTCCGGAGAAAAGCCGGACACCGATCAAGGGATTGGTGGATGCGCTCAACGTAGTGATGTTGAAAATGGTGGACCTCATCATTCTGCTGTCGCCCTATGCGGTGGTCGCACTGATGGCAGCCTTGTTTGCCGAAACCTCGGATGTTGGTATCATCAAAGCTCTGTTGAGTTATGCGCTGGTTATGCTCTTCGGAATGGCGATCATGCTGACGATTTATCCCTCGCTGGCGCGCTTATTTGGCGGCGTGCCATTCATGACTTTTGCGCGGGGGATTTTGCCCGCACAGCTGGTGGCTTTTTCCACCAGTTCTAGCATGGCTACTCTGCCGGTAACGATGGATTGCCTGGAAGAAAACCTGGGGGTGAAAAACGAGGTCGTGAGCTTCGTCTGCCCGGTCGGGGCAACGATCAATATGGACGCGACCAGCCTGATGCAGGCCATCGCTACGGTCTTCGTCTGCCAGGTACTGGACCATGATCTGGCGTGGAACGATCAGCTGATCATCGTGCTCACGGCAACGCTGGCGAGCATTGGTGCGGCGGGCACGCCGAGTGCGGGCATTGTGATGTTGGTGATCGTGTTGGAGTCGGTTGGCTTCCCGTCGGAGAAACTGCCGCTGGCGCTAACGATGATCCTGGCCGTGGACCGGCCGCTGGATATGGTCCGGACGGTGGTCAACATCACCGGAGACTGCTGTGTGGCGGTGTTGGTGGGGCGGAGTTTGTAGCGTCGGCTTCAGCCGACGTTCGCCGACTGAAGTCGGCGGTACAAGCCAACCCTGCACCTGCGTCCGCGCCCAAAAACAAAACTGTCACCTGCTGACAAATACTGATAGCTGCCTCAACCCAGTCCCCCCGGTCATGGTTACTACTCCTATGAACCGCCCGTTTTTCACGCTCCTAATCCTGCTGCTCATGACGCCCCTCTCCGCCCAAAATCTTACCGCCCCCGCCGGCGCTTTTTGCGACCCCGAAACCGGGCTCTGTACCCCCGCGCCGCTGGCGCAGTCTGATGAGAAAGTTACTTTCCGCGATGACGTTGAGATCATCTACGTCGGCGACCCCATGTGCTCCTGGTGCTGGGGTATCTCTCCGGCGCTTAACCGCCTGGAACGCGCGGCGACCACGAACGGTATCCCGTATCGCACCGTACTCGGTGGCCTACGCCCGGATAATTCCCAGGTGTGGGACGAGGAATTCCGCGATTTTCTCCGCCACCACTGGGAAGAGGTGACCGAGCGCAGCGGACAACCCTTCGGCTACGATCTCTTCGAACGGGAGTCGTTCTCCTACAACACGGAGCCCAGTTGCCGTGCCGTCGTCACGGCCCGTACCATGAACCCAGCACTGGAAAGCCGCTTTTTTGAGCTGACGCAACACCACTTCTATGTGCTTAATAAAGATCCTAACGTGGCTGCTTTTTATGAGCCCATCTGTAAAGAATTGAACCTCGATTTCGTCCGCTTCAGCGAGCTGTTCTCTAGCGAAGAAATGCTTAATGCAACCATGAAGGACTTCCAGCTTAACCGACAATGGGGTGTACGCGGTTATCCAACGGTTATCTTCCGGAAGGGGGAGCAGCTCTACGCGATTGCGCGGGGATTCTCGACTTTTGAGCAGATGTGGGATTCGGTGGAAGAATTGGTCAAATAGGCAGGGAGTCAAATAGTCAAACAGTCAAGTAGTCAAA
>CALIGP010000080.1 GCA_938021455.1 uncultured Lewinella sp.
GGTCCGGGCACAAGTAAGCAGATCCGGAGGGAGGAAAGAGAGCTGTGGCGGAGCGGCATCCCGTTGTACATTGACCGAGTCCGTCGCCTGGCAGCCATTAGTCATGTTACGAACCGTCAGGAGGTAAGTACCCGCTTCTGAAACAACTGGCATCAGAGTCTCACTCCCGGAGACGATGCTACCGTCGGAGCTGGTCCAGGCGTAAGTGAATTCGTTCCCCTGACTAGAATTGCTGGCCAGGAGTTCCCGTTGGGGCGTCCGACAGTCGAGGGAGCCGGACGGAGCGATCTCTGCCAGTGGGGCTATTGTGTCAATCGCCACCTGAACGGTAGTCGAATCAGTACAGCCGTTTACGGGGTTCTCCAGCCGCAACTGATACTGGCCGGGGCGGTCCACTACGGGGCTGGCACCATCCGTTCCGCTAAGGAAGTTTCCGTCTGTCGTTGACCAGCGAATCTGCAGGGAATCCGCCACGCTGTCCGCTTGCAAAGACAGTTCGGAACGGTCGCAATTTAGCGTCTCCGGTAGGGCGAGACGGACGCGTGGTAACTGCCGGTCAGCGGTGACAACGACCTGCCCATCGGCCGAGCAGCCGTTGCGTCGACTAGTCGTCGTTAGCCGGTACGTTCCGGCAAAACTGACGGGAAGAGTCGACAGAAAATCTGGCCCCATGAATTGCCCGTTAGTCGTCGTCCAGCGGTAGTCCAAATCGGGGTTAATGGCGTCGGGGTCGCCGAGTAGGACCTGGCGGGTCCGGCAGGTAAGCTGCTGGGTTTCCGGACCGGTAACGGCCATGGGCACGCTAAAATCAGCCGTTATTTCAACGCTGTCGATGGCAAAACAGCCATTTTCGGGATTGTCAACACGCAGGTAATAAGTGCCTGAATCAATGACGAAGGGCATCAGGCTATTGAAGCCGAGCCCGGCAGCGTCCGTCCAGGCAAAATCAAAGCCCGACCCGCCGGTAGTATCGGGTAAAAGTTGAAAGGTGGGCGCATTGCAATCTAACGTTCCCCCTGCACCTGCGGCCGCGCCCGGCACCAACGTATCCTGCACAACGACAACGTCTAGCTCCGCCGAACAATCGTTGTTCTGATTTAAAATCGTTAGTGTGTACGTGCCCGCCGCATCGGCGCGGGCCTGCAAACTATTTTCTCCACTTAGGAGGTTACCATCGGCCGTCGTCCAGCGTGTCTCGAAGCCGGGACCGCTGTCGGAGTTGCCCCCATCCAGCGTCAGTTCCATCAGCCGGCAATCCAGCCGTTCCGGTGTAGCAATACGCACCACCGGCGCCGCCGCACTTTCAGAAATAGTCACCGTGTCACGGCTCGTACAGGTGTTAGTCGTATCCGTTACGAGCAGAAAATAGGAGCCCTGGGCATTGATCACGGGGCGGGGCGAGGTGGAGTCTGCCAGAAAGTTTCCGTCGTCTGTTGTCCATCGGTACACCGCGTTAATTTCCGGCCCACTCCCCCGTAGCGTATCGCGTAAGCTTGCGCAGGTCAGGGTAAAATCAGGACCAGCATCCGCCAGTGGAGGCAGGCTATTTTCGGCGATAAAGATCGTGCTATCGGCCGAGCAGCCATTCTGCGGATTCGTCACCGTCAGGGTGTAATTTCCGGAGCCCGCCACGGTAGGGCTGTCCGTATTTCCGCCGCTCACAATCGTGCCGCCGTTGCTGGCCGTCCAGGCGAATTGAAGTGGCCCAAAGACCGAGTTTCCACTGCTACTTAAAACCATTTGGGCGCTTCCGCAGGTGAAGGGTGGAGCTTCCGGAACAGCAATGGTTACCGTCTCCTCCCTGGAAATCACCTCCACGGTATCGCGGGTGTTACAGCCCGTAGCCGCGTCGGAGACCAACAGAAAGTACTGCCCCGGAGCGTCCACTACGGGCGTGCCACCATCGGCACCGGAGACGATGTTGCCGGCCGTTGTTGACCAGAGATAGTTGATCGGTCCGCCGATTGACGAGCCGTTGGCGGACAGGCCCACACTCATCCGTCGGCAAGTAATCGTATCGGCCACAGTAGCTGTGGCCATCAGATTGGAAGGCGCTTCGCCGACGGTAACGGAGGTCATCCCTTCGCAGCCGGTATCGATATTCCTCAGGGTAAGCGTGTAAGTTCCGGCAACATCGACGGTGGGCATCAAGCCGTCGGTTCCACTCTGAAAATTGCCGTTGGCCGTTGACCAGGTGAAAATGATATTCGCGGCCATTTCGGAGCCGGAGCCATCGAGCTGCACGCTCGAATTACCACAACTCAATTCGCCCGGCATGGCAATGCGGGCAACGGGCATTACCCCCTCGGCCGCTACCATGACGGAAGCCGTAGACCGGCAGCCACTGGGTTGGTGAATAACGGTCAGCAGGTAAGTACCTGCAGCATCCACTTCGGGGCTGGCGCCGTTGGCCCCGGAGACGATATTACCGTCGTTAGTCGTCCACGCATAGCGGATATCACCACCGGAAGAGGAGCCTACCGCCGTCAGAATAGCCGTAGGGTTATTGCAGTCAATGTCATTGAGTCGATCAGCCGCCGCATCAGGTACATCAGTACTTTCGGTGACGACGACCGTGGTTTGATCCGTGCAGAAAGTAACGCCATCATCGTAGGTCACCTCTAGTTCATAGGTGCCAGCCAGGTTGATACGTGGGACTGGTCCATTGGCTCCGGAGAGGATATTGCCATCTGCTGTCGTCCAGCTGTAGAAGTAGTTCGTCCCATCGCTGGAGTTCGTCCCATCAATGATGACGCCCTGTGTCGGAATGTCACAAGGAAGTGACAGCGTAGCGGGAGCATCCGCCACTGTGCTTACCTCAAAAATCTCTACCTCATCGCTTTGCTCGCAGGTCGGCCCGAAGAAGATGTCATCAATCGCAAAATCATTACCTGAGCCCTGGGTGTTCTGATTTGTGATACAAATCTCTGCGGAAGTGCTTCCGCCGGACGACCAGACCTCATCAAACTGCCGCCAGTCACAGGTACTTCCGGAAGCCCGAAAATTGTCTCCGACTAAGTCTCCGTTAACGGAGAACTGTAACCTGGCAGGGTTCTGCGGGTGGACGGATTGCAACCAGGCATTAAAGACGTAGGTCGTATTCGGGTCTACACTTACCGTCTGGCACCAGATATTTTCGTTGAGCGTTGAGGAGCCGTTGATGACCATCATATTCCCACCTCCCGTATGGTCCGGGCAGTTGGAGAAATTATTATGAGTCAGGTTGCTGTTAGTAGAGATAACATATTCTCCTTCATCGGAGAGCAGGCCGAAAGCTCCACCGGAGCCCGTATCGTAGTCCGTAGAAAAGCCGCTATTGCCAGCTTCGAAATCTCCGTTGATGATGATGTTGTTAGAGGGGTCAAAAACCAGCGCCGTCAAGGTATATACTGTAGGCCCCGTTACCGTGGCGGTGGGCTCCAGGTCGGTGGCATCGGACAGGCCCAGGGCCGGTGACCAGGTGAAGCCCACTACGTCAGCTCCAAAAACATCGCCCAGCAGTCTGACGCTTCCCCCTCCGGCACAAACGGTAAGGTCGGATCCTGCATCAACGGTAACGGCACACTGCCCGACGAGGGAACAGGACAAACCGAAAATCAGCGACAGATAGAAAAGGCGGAGGATCATAAAGGAAGTAGAAAACGAAGGATTATCCTGTTCTTCCACAAAAAACGAAAAAAAAAGAACTCCTGTTATCGTAAAAAGAGAACGGACAAGTGACAGACAGCGGACAGCACTCTGCTATTCAGCCATTATCTTTGCTGACTCTTTAAAAAATCCCTTTAGGATTTCCATATGCGCGTTACCGACTACTTCGACCAGGCAAAAGGCAAAACCCTCATCAGTTTTGAGGTCCTCCCTCCCCTTAAAGGGGGCAGTATGCAGGCCATTTTTGATGCTCTTGATCCCTTGATGGAGTTTAAGCCTCCCTTCATTGATGTGACCTATCATCGCGAGGAGTACGTTTATAAACGGCGACCCAGCGGCTTTTATGAAAAAGCCTCCATCCGGAAGCGACCCGGCACCGTTGGTATCTGTGCGGCCATCATGCACCGCTATGGCGTAGATGCTGTACCACACTTACTGTGTGGTGGTTTCACTCGCCAAGACACTGAGAACGCCCTGATTGATCTGGGGTTCCTCGACGTACAAAACGTGCTGGCACTGCGGGGCGATGCCCGCAAGTTTGAGGGGAAATTCATCCCCGAAAAAGAGGGACATGATTATGCATCGGACCTCGTGGCGCAGATCTCTGACATGAACAAAGGCATCTACATGGATGACCTAACCGCAACGGATGAAGCGAGTAAGACCAACTTTTGCATCGGTGTGGCTGGTTACCCGGAGAAACACTTCGAGGCGCCTAACATGGAAATTGACCTACGTTACGTAAAAAAGAAGATCGAAGCAGGTGCCAATTATATCGTGACGCAGATGTTCTTCGATAACGAGAAGTACTTCGCCTACGTAGATGCTTGCCGGAAAGCAGGCATCGATGTTCCCATCGTTCCGGGTCTAAAACCACTGACCAAGCTTTACCAACTCAATTCCATCCCCCGCTTGTTTCACGTCGACCTGCCCGACGACTTGGTAAGTGCCATCAGCGCAGCAAAGAACGGAGAAGCCCGGAGACAAGTTGGTATCGAGTGGTGTATCGCCCAGAGCAAAGAGCTAAAAGAACGAGGTGCCCCTTGCCTTCACTATTACACGATGGGAGATTCCAGTACGATTCAGGCCATTGCTAAGTCGGTGTATTAAGGTTGGTTAAAAAGCAATCAGCACCCAAGCCATTAGAGCCTGGATGCTGATCATTATTATTTTCAGACTAACGGAAGGAAGAATCCTCCTCGCTACCTATTGAACGGTAACCTCTCTTACCCCAGCATTTTCATGCTACGGTCAACGAAGGCTTTCAGGTCAGGGCCCGACAACATCTGCTGGCTCAGCAGCGCAAGCTGATAGAGGTGAGTGGCGTTTTCACTGCGTTCGCCCTCGTCCTCTTTAGCGAGGATGTGCTCCTTCACGGTCGGATTATTGGCGTTGATGATGACCTGGACACTGTCCGGGAACATGCTCGTATCCATACCCTGTAGCTGTTGCATCTCTTTCATGCGGCGCATGAACTCAGGGCGAACAATTTGTACGGGAGCATCGGCAACGTCTAGTGGCTTAACTTCTACCGTACCAGCGGTACCGACAATGCCAGTAAACAGGTTGGTTACCGTCGTTTGCTCTTCTTCGCTAAGGAGATTTTCTTTTTCCTCGTCTTTCTGCACCAGTTGATCCGGCGTTGCAGAATCAACCCGCACGAAGGTGATCTTATCCTCCTTCTGTTCCAGTGCCTGGAGGAAAGGAGCGTCAATGGCGTGCTCAAAAACGAGCACATCATAACCCCGGTCCCGGGCAGCAGTGATCAGTGTGTGCTGACGATCCTCATCGGCAGTATAGATACCCACCAGACGGTCGTGTTTGTCCGTTTGGTTTTCGCTGATGCGTTCGCGGTATTCTTCGACGGTAAAGTGCTGGCCTTCGGTGTTTTCCAGTAGGACAAACTTCTTACCCCGGTCGTAGAACTTGTCTTCAGAGATCATACCGTACTTGACGAAGACGCCGAGATCCGGCCACTTGTCTTCGAAGTCCGCCCGATCCTCCTTGAAGAGAGAAGCCAACTTTTCGGCCACCTTCTTGGTGATGTAGCCGGTGATTTTTTTGACGTTCGTGTCCGCCTGCAGGTAAGAGCGGGATACGTTGAGGGGGATATCGGGCGAGTCGATCACGCCGTGTAGTAAGGTGAGGAACTCCGGGACGATCTCTTTCACGTCGTCCGTGACGTACACCTGGTTGCTGTAGAGCTGGATCTTGTTCCGCTGTAACTCGAGCCCGCCGGAGACTTTCGGGAAGTAGAGAATCCCCGTTAGGTTGAAGGGAAAATCAATGTTGAGGTGAATCCAGAACATGGGCGGTTGGCCCATGGGGTAGAGTTCACGGTAGAAGCTAACATAATCCTCGTCCGTTAAATCCGATGGGTTCTTTTTCCAGAGCGGCTCGGTGTTGTTGATGATGTTATCAACCTCCGTTTCGATCTTTTCGGGAGCAGGCTTTTCTTCGCCTTCCGCGACTTCACCTTCGAATTCCTTGTACTCCGTTTCTGTCTTGGTGCCAAAGCGAATGGGTACGGGCAGGAAGCGGGCGTACTTATTCAGCAGGCCTTCGATTTCACTGTTTTCCAGGTACTGTACACTGTCTTCGGAGATGTGTAGAATCACATCAGTACCGTGGAAGTCGCGTTCAGCGGTACCGATTTCATAGCTGGGGTCACCTTCACAGATCCAGCGGACGGGCTCACTGCCTTCTTTGAAAGAGCGGGTGACAACTTCCACCTTATCCGCAACCATAAAGGCCGAGTAGAAGCCCAGGCCGAAGTGGCCAATGATGCTGGCTTCGTCTTTGTACTTATCAACAAAGTCCTGAGCGGAGGACAGGGCCACCTGGTTCAGGTATTTCTTCACTTCCTCTTCGGTCATCCCGATACCGCGATCGCGGATGGTGAGGGTTTTAGCTTCTGCATCGATGAGAATATCGATGGTGGTTTCTCCCAGTTCTCCTTTGACTTCGCCTTTACGGGCAAGGGTTTTGAGTTTGCTGGTCGCATCAACGGCGTTGGAGACGAGTTCCCGCAGGAAGATTTCCTGATCAGAGTAGAGGAACTTCTTAATGATGGGGAAGATGTTCTCCGTTTGTACGGAGATGTTTCCTTTTTGCATAGTTGTATGAGTTTTAATCGGTTTGCTTAAGGGCAAATGACGTTCCAGTAGGGGCTTACTGACTTTTTGTCGGTTAATGGGGAGGAAGACTGTCGGTTGCGTCAGGACCGCGCGCTACGAGCGGTCCGGACCTAGGTAAAAAAATGGCGATTGCTTACTTTAGAAAACCTCTCCCCCGGCCCCTCTCCGAAGGAGAGGGGTGACCCTTCGATATTGGTTTTCAGCAAATTATGGCATTCGCTCTCTCTAGTGAAATCTGTCAGTCCGGACACTCGAAGCCGTGGGTCTCCATTGCCCTTCACCCCACTTTGCACCTGCGGCCGCGCCTCCATTTCCCCCCAATGACCTTTCTTTGCACCAGCATATGGCCATCTACTTCGCATCTGATTTTCACCTTGGTGTTCCCGCCGGCGTCTCCAGCCGGGAACGGGAAGACCAGATCGTTGCCTGGCTGGACCACTGCTGGAAAAAAGACGCCGAGGCCTTTTACCTCGTCGGAGACCTCTTCGAATTCTGGTTTGAATGGCGGGAGGTTGTCCCCCGCGGCTACGTCCGCTTCTTCGGCAAACTGGCGGAGATTGCCGACGCTGGCATCCCCATTCACGTCTTTACCGGCAACCATGACATGTGGCTGGAGGATTATATGCAGGAGGAAATCGGGGTGGTGATGCACCGCAAACCACTACGGACGACGCTGCTCGGTTACGAAATGCTGATCGGCCACGGCGACGGGCTCGGCCCCGGAGACTATGGCTACAAACGCCTCAAAAAACTTTTCGAAGCTCGCTGGGCCCGCTGGTGCTACAGCCGCCTGCACCCCAACCTGGCCATGGGCCTTGCTTTTTATTTCAGCGGCAAGAGCCGGAGTAGCCAGCCAGCCGAAACAGAATTTCTTGGCCCGGACAAAGAATGGCTCGTCGCCTACTCCGAACGAAAGCTCTCCGAAGAAGCTTCGCTAGACTACTGTGTTTTCGGCCACCGACATCTGCCCATTGACTATGAACTGAGCAATGGCCGCAGCCGATACATCAACCTCGGAGAATGGCTGCACTACAATTCTTACGCCCGGCTGGATAGCGCGGAGGGCCTATCGCTTGCCTATTGGAAATAAAGGGTAAGAAAAAAAGCTCCCTTTTTTTGCCCCTTCCGTTTGATCGGCTTAAATTGTTGATATCCGAACAATAATCGCCGCCAATCGATTCTATCAATAGAAGGTTGTGTTTTTAGCTTAATTTCCAATTTAGGACCCGTTTCAAAAGAGCGTATAAGTCTTAGGTTAACAGAGAGTTATGAGAAAAAAACGTACTTTTGTCCCCGATTAGGGGCCTCCCCTCCCCTAATTTGTTTGACTTCCTGAGCTGACTGACCACTGCTACCGCACTCGTTTACGAGCACCCGCAACTCATTCCCGACGTTCCTCACGCCGGACAAAAAACACTGCATTGTCACCGCAAAAAACGAAATTACCCCTCGTAGAAAACCGGGATGCCTCCAGCCCTGATTTTGAGCGCGCACTGAAGGATTACTACACCTGTCGCGTCAGTAGGGAATTGAGTAACGTGATCCGTCGAGACGTATTGACGGGCCGGGCGAAATTTGGGGTAAGCGACGATGGTAAGGAATTGTATCAGATAGCCATGGCCCGCGCCGTGAAGAACGGTGATTGGCGAGCCGATTATTACCGTGGCCAAACGCTATTGTTGGCCCTTGACCTATTTACCGTAGAAGACATCCTGGCGCAGCTCTACGCTGATGGAGACAAGGATCCCTTTAGCGCCGGACGACAGATGGTCGGCCACCACGCCACCCCTGCCCTCAAAGAAGACGGCAGCTGGATGGACCAAACCAAAAGCTTCACCGTCAGTAGCGCCACCTCCCCCACCGCCGGGCAGATGGCCCGGGGCATGGGATTGGCCTTCGCCTCCACCCTTTACCGGAAGGGAAAGAATTTGCCGAAAGGCTTCAGTAATAATGGTCAGGAAATTTGCTGGACGGAAATCGGCGACGCCTCTACTTCAGAGGGTGTCTTCTGGGAAGTGATGAACTCCGCCGGCGTCGTTCAAGCCCCGATGATCACGACCGTCGTTGACGATGGCTACGGCATCTCCGTGCCCGTGACCCGGCAAACCACCAAGAGCAGCATCAGCAGTGCCCTGGCTGGCCTGCAGGCCGGAGACGACGAAACCGGCGACGGTAGCGGCATCGACATTTACGGTGTAAAGGGCTGGGACTACCCCGCCCTCGTCGCCCTCTACCCAAGCGTAGCCGAACGGGTGCGGAAAACCCACCGGGCGGCCCTCATCCACGTACGCGAGCTGACCCAACCGAATGGCCACAGCACCAGCGGAAGCCACGAGCGCTATAAAGATGAAGAGCGCCTTGCCTGGGAGAAAGAGTGGGATTGCCTATTACAGTTCCGCCACTGGCTCATTGCCGTGGGCGCCGCCGAAGCGAGTACCCTCGACACCATCGAAAAGCAGGCGAAGAAAGAAGTCATGGCCGGCCGCAAAAAAGCGTGGGATGCCTACACCAGCCGCCTTAACACGGAGCGGGACGAGCTGCTAGCCCTACTCCCCGCTAAAGACACGGCCTACGACCAGCTCCGCCAGGAAGTCAGCAAAACCGACTTGCCGATCATCTCCGAACTGGTAGACAGCGTCCGCCGCTTCCGCCTTTCCCTGCGTGAACCGCTGCCCACTCCGCTCAACAGCTGGCTCAAGGAGAAACGGCTCAAGATCAAGCAGGACATGGGCAGTGACCTGTACAGCGAGACGGCTTGGTCGCCCATCCGCGTACCGGAGGTAAAGGCCACCTTTGCCGACGATGCCACGACGAGAC
>CALIGP010000081.1 GCA_938021455.1 uncultured Lewinella sp.
AGGGGGCTTCAGGAAACCTCTCCCCAACCCCTCTCCGGTAAGTCTCGCCTCCGGCTTGACGGAGAGGGGCTAGTGAAAACGCTCCGCGTTTTATGGCCAAAATCTGTAGTGCCCTTACCAAGGGAGAGGGAACACCCTAGGGCATGCCCTGTGCCTACAAATTACGTCCAAAGGGCCGTGATTCCTCCGGAATCACTGATGCCCCACAGGTCTAAGCCCGCCCACTGCTAAGCGCGTCTATGGCAACCTCCACTCTACCGGGATACACCTGAAGCGCTTTCTCCAGGCAGTCCATCGCTTCCTCCAAATCATTCACGTTGAGAACGTAAGCGATGCGGCATTCGTCACGCCCTAGGCCAGGGGTTGCGTAAAAGCCAGGGCCGGGTGAAAGCATCACCGTAGCTCCCTCATGCTCGAAGTCCTCGAGTAGCCAGCGGCAGAAGTCTTCGCTGTCGGTAATGGGGAATCGGGCGAAGCAATAGAATGCGCCTCCCGGCTCGTAGGAGAAAACACCGGGCATAGACTGTAACCGGCGGTAAACCGTATCCCGGCGGGCTTGGTAGTCGTCTTTAACGCCGTCGAGGTAGGCTTGGTCATCCTGCAACATGCATTCGGATAGCATTTGCCCCAGCCCGGGAGGGCTGAGTCGTAGCTTCGCAAAGCGATCAACCCCCGCCAGTATGTGCGGGTTACGGCAGACCAAGGCCCCTACCCTTGCTCCCGTTGCACTATAACGCTTGGAGACAGAGTCAATAATGATGGCATGCTCTTCCAATCCCGGAATTTGCAGTACCGAGCGGATCGGCTGGTCGTAAGCGAACTCTCGGTATACTTCGTCGGCGCAAATAAACAAGTCGTGCTTCTTCACAATATCCGCCAGGCTAGCCATCTCTTCGTCGGAATAACAAGCGCCCGTAGGATTATTCGGACTGGTGATCATGATGGCCCGGGTACGGGGCGTGATCTTGTTGGCGAAGGCTTCCGGGCTGGGCAGACTAAATCCGTCTTCGATGTGGCTCGTGATGGCCACCACCCGCACGTCGGCAATGTGCGCGTAACCGTTATAATTGGCGTAGAACGGCTCCGGAATGATAATCTCATCGCCGGGGTCCAAACAGGAGAGCATAAAGAAAAGGATGGCTTCCGACCCCCCGGTAGTAACCATAATGTTATCTGCCTTCAGCGGCACATTGAAACGGGCGTAGTAATCCGTCAACGCTTCCCGGTAGGAGGCAAAGCCATTGCTGGGGCTGTATTCCAGTACATCCCAATCAATCTTTCGGAACTGCTCCACGGCCCTTGGATGGGTTTTAATGTCAGGCTGGCCAATGTTGAGGTGGTAGACATGTCGCCCGGCGGCCTTAGCCTGGTCCGCAATCGGGATCAGCTTCCGGAAAGGAGACAAAGGAACAGTTTCAGAACGGTGGGATACTTTCGGCATTAGACCGGTAATTTCGATTAGATGGCAAAGGTACTATCAGTCCCGGCTTTGATTAATAAATAATGGGCAAGGGATTTACGATGGGCAAGGAGGCAGGCTTCAACTTGAAACCTGACAACCTGCAACCTGATAACCTACAACTTGCAACCTGGAACTATTTTTCATCCAGCCAAAAGCTACCTTTGTCGAAAAGAATACCATGACCGTAGACGAAGCCCTACTATCGCGACTGGCTAAGCTCTCCCGCTTATCTCCCACGCCGCAACAATCTGCGCGGTTGCAGAAAGATCTTGTCAATATTCTTGGCATGGTGGAGAAACTCGATGAGCTTAACCTGGAGGCCGTTCAACCCCTCCGTTACGTTACTGGCGTAGAAAACGTTCTCCGCCCCGATGAAACCGGTGACCACATCGATCGTGCCCAGGCGCTAAACAATGCGCCCGACGCCGATGCAGCAGGTGGCTTTTTCCGGGTACCCCGCGTGATTGAGTGAATTATTGAATGAGTGAATGAGTTTCACTTCCAGCACCATTCTTTTATTTCTCATTCCCTCACCCCTCTTCACTCATTCCCCCAATTCTCCCATTCACTCCCTGCCCATGCAACCCGTTATTCAAATTCAAGAGCTTACCAAGACCTACATTATGGGTCAGACTAAGGTACACGCCCTGGCCGGAATCGATCTCAACATTGACACCAATGAATACGTAGCGTTAATGGGCCCTTCGGGTTCCGGTAAATCGACCCTGATGAACCTTCTGGGTTGTCTGGACACGCCTACCGACGGCCACTATGAGCTGGACGGAAAGGATGTAAGTAAGATGGAGGACAACGAGTTGGCCCAGATCAGAAATGAAAAGATCGGTTTCGTTTTCCAGACCTTTAATCTATTGCCCCGGCAAACTACGCTGGAGAACGTTGCCTTGCCCCTGGTTTATGCCGGTGTCAGCCGCAGCGTTCGCGAAGCCAGAGCCCGGGAAGTACTGGAATCCGTTGGACTGGGAGATCGCACCGATCACCGACCCAATGAGCTATCGGGCGGACAGCGCCAACGGGTAGCTATTGCCCGTGCGCTGGTCAATAACCCCGCCATTATCCTGGCGGATGAGCCAACGGGTAACCTGGACACCAAAACCTCCATCGAGATTATGGAGATCTTCGAAGAAATTCATAATAACGGCAACACCGTTATCCTCGTAACGCACGAGCCAGATATTGCGGAGCACGCGCACCGAATCGTTCGTTTGCGGGATGGAATTGTGGAAAGCGACGTCCGCAACGAGGAAATCCGTCGGGCCAGTGACCCAGAACACCGCTACAAGCAGGGCTTGAGCCTGTAATCGCCATTGGGGGCGCATACGCAGGTGCAATGGGATGACTAAAGGCAATGAATAAACGCACTTCACCAGCACAATTACTGGTGACAAAGCAAAGACCGCCCCCGAAAATTAATTATTCGGTGGCGGCCCTACGAATACCCCTAAGGTATTGCTCTCAGGAGGTTTATGCCCCTCGTTAAGAAAACGTTACGCTGATTGAGATTTTTCCTTAGTCTGTCTTCTTATCTTTGCCGACCGTATCGCATAAATATTTATTGATGGCAAAGAAATTCACCCCCAAACGCAAGGCAACAAAAGATCAAATGGGCTCCGGCCTGGAAGCCCTCTTGGGCGGAAACCGGCTGGACAAGGCGATGAAGGAATCGCCAAAAGAGACCATTGCTACCTTGAGCAAGGATTTCTCTTTTTTGCCCATCAGTGCTATCCACGCCAATCCGGATCAGCCCAGAAAAGAATTTGAAGAGGCTCCTCTAGCGGAACTAGCCGAATCTATCCGTGTACATGGTATTATTCAACCCATGACGGTTCGTCATATGGGGGACGGCACCTATCAGATCATTAGTGGTGAGCGGCGTTTCCGCGCCAGCCAACGAGCCGGGCTGAAGGAAGTTCCAGCCTTCATTCGCACGGCGGATGACCAGACGCTGCTGGAAATGGCCCTGATCGAAAACATTCAGCGGCAAGACTTGAATCCAATGGAGGTTGCTTACTCCTATTACCGGCTGAAGGAAGACTTTTCCCTCACTCAGAATCAGGTCGCTGACCGGGTGGGCAAACCCCGGACAACGGTAGCCAATTACCTGGGCATTCTAAACACTTCTCCTAAGGTGCAGGACGCTATCAAAGAGAAGAAAATTTCTATAGGCGTAGCTAAAACCTTTTCGAACATCAAGGACGTGAGCCTGCAAGAACAGTTCTTACAGGAAATCCTGGATAACCCCTCCTGGTCGGTACGAAAGATTGAGGAAGAGGCTAAGGGCTACAAAATGAAAAACAAGGCCAGCAAGCCAACTAAGCCCGAAGACGGAGATTTGAAAATGGTAAAAGAAGCTTTCCAGAAGTTCTTTGGCACGAAGCAGGTAAAGGTCACCTCCGACGGCAAGGCGGATAAATCCGGCAGCGTTACCATCAAATTTGCTAACCAGGAGCAGCTGGAGCAATTTTACAAAGCCGTAGAGCTTTAAGAAAGGGTTAAAGCCGGCTAAGATTACCACGAACCCCACCAGCAAGAGATCATTGGAATATGACTAGCTTATTTCCCTCTGGATTAAAACATCTCTCGGCCGCCGGCAGGCGGGCTGCTGTTGCCTTAACGGCCATTGCTTTTATATTCCTATGCCTTGCACCTGCGCCCGCGCCCGCACAAACGGACGATACACGCCCCAATCGTGGCGTCCGTAAGATGACCGATAGCATTCCGGATGCTACCGTTCTGAGCGACACGATCGTCGCCCTCTCAGAAATCCAGCGAGGGCCAAAAAAGGCCCTGCTCTGGAGTATCATTCCTGGCGGCGGACAAGTCTATAATAAGCGCTGGTGGAAAGTACCCGTAGTTTACGGTGGTCTGCTGGGTATGGTTGCCTATGCCGACTTCAACCAGACCCGCTACACCCGCTTCACAACGGCACTGGAAAACCGTTGTCTGGGAGAAGGAAACGTGGTTATTTTCCCCAACGAGGAATGCGAGGCTACCATTGATGATTTCCCCGTCGCCCAGGTCACTAATGCCGCCCTGTTACAAGCCCGCGCCAACGCCGATCAAGCCCGACAGACGGCCTACATCGGCATATTCATCGCCTACGTCATGCAGGCAGTAGAGGCTTACACCGATGCCCACCTGCAGGAATTCGATATCTCAGACGACCTGTCCTTTCGCCTCGGCCCTGTTGCCAACCCCGAAGGATTGATGACTTACGGGCTGACCGTTCCACTGGGAAGTGGGCGTAAAAAAAGAAATGAAGAAGCCCGAGTGAAGGCCTTGGTTAGGTGGGGTAAATAGATTCGCTTCTTGGCTCAATAAAAGGGATTAGGATTAAAAAGATTTGGGTAGGATTTTCAGGATTCTATCTGCGTCAACCCACCTAATCCGCGATCTTTTCCCGCAGCAAAGAATAAGCAATCCCGAAACTTCCCGCCACCAGTAGTGCGGCGAGTGCGAAAGCCGAGCCCGGAAAATAAAAGGGTGTCCCCTCTTTAGTGGTGAAGAAGAAGATACCCGTCATCAGCAATGGCCCGAAGACAGTCGTCAGACTTTGAATGGCGGTTAGCCCGCCCTGTAGCTCCCCTTGTTGGTCATCCCCCACCCGGCTGGCGAGATAGGACTGTAGGTTAGGCGTACAGATCCCGCCCATGGCAAAAGGGACCAGAAAGGCAAACATCATCCAGGTGCTGGAGGCAAAGGCGAAGAGTAGCATCCCAATGCCGTACAGCGCAATGCCGAGGTAGATACTCCTTCCCGCGCCAAAGTAATCGTATGCCTTCTGAGCGAAGCCTCC
>CALIGP010000082.1 GCA_938021455.1 uncultured Lewinella sp.
AAAAATATTACCCGTAATCTGAGTAGGCTCACTAACAGTAGTAGCAGCAGTTGCTGTACATCCGCGCGCATCTGTAAGTGTCACCCGATAAACACCAGGTGAAAGGCCAGAGATCGTTTGACCACTACCTCCGTTTGACCATGCATAGCTATAGGGTGCTGTGCCTCCCGCCGGGTTGGCAGTAATCGCCCCATCGTCATCACCAAAACATTGAGCGTCAACGCCAACCACCGTTACGGATGGAGGGTTTTCTTCAATTGTAGTACAAGCCACATAACCACATAGATTTGCATCTACTACCGTTACACAGTAATCTCCGGCAGGAACCGAAACCCCGCGGGTATCAGCACCCGTAGACCAGTTGTATCGGTAAGGAGTAACACCTCCCTGCGGTTCTGCAGCAATAGTAAAAGGCCCCTCACATTCGGTGGGGTCCGTAATCGTAGCCGTTACTCGGCTAGGCTCCGTAAGGGTTACGGAAGCTGTTCCAGTAGCATTATTTGCGTCAGTTACGGTCACTCCATAAGTCCCTGCATTGAGGTTGGTGATCGCGGCGGTAGAACCTCCATTGCTCCAGGCATAAGAGAAAGGCGCAGTACCGTTCGAAACGGTTGCTGTCGCGGTTCCCGAAGAAAGCCCAAAACACAGAATATCCTCTCCGTCTACACTTACGTTTAATTGAGCAAAAAGAGTGGAGGTTAAGAATAGAAAAAGAACCGTCAGGCCTCCATGGAGAGGTCTGGAAAAGAGTAGAAGTTTCGGCATAATGGAATTATGATTGATAAGCTGATGGGATGTAAAAGCCTCCTGGGAAAGAGGCTGTCTTAAATTCGGCTCGGCCATCATCAAGGATGTGGCCAAAAATTAAAAGATGACCGCTAACCGGATCAAACCTACCGGTCTTACGGAAATCATGTTTCTTCAGTAAATACTCCCTAAGCTCTTAAATCGTATTGTTCTATGGTATCTAACCAAAGCACAAGGTAACGATTCAGATACCGTTTACACAAATCCGAAAATTCACCCTGTGTTCACTAGGACGTTAAAAAAGAAATGGGTCACACCAAGCGGTTAGCTCGGTATGACCCATTTGACAAATCGTAATCTCATGAAAATATTGCAAAAAAGTGGGCCGAAGCCCCGTAATCTTTGATTGATGGTCAAAACGAGGGGAGAAAACTATGGGTAGTAAGTCAGCCATTCTTAAATCCTGGCTGACTTACTACCTAAGGTAAAATCTCTGTGTGTATTTCCAAAGTATCGATGCGTTCATCGATCTCTGCTTTCGTTTGACAATACAATTATCGGGCATCACTAGGCCCAGAGAAAAGACACATTAATCAATTTGTGATAAAAAAAAAGTAAATTATAATTACAAATTATTGATTATCAGTAATTTATTTCAAAAAAAGTGAACTAAAAAGTATACATCCACAACAATTCTTCACCTCAATTCTTGATTTTTTTTGCACTTTTTCTTTTCCGAACCTTGGTTTTGGCACTTTTTGTGAAAATTTTAATCTCCCCTTCCCATACTTTTTTACTCAAAAGGAGAAGAAAATTGGGAATTTTCCGTCAAGCTCTCATCCGTAAGGCTTCTCAGAAAGGCTAACAACGCCTGTTTCTCCCGATCATTCAGGCTAAAGCCCGTAATATTTGGGTCTTCGTTCTCTACTCCATGCCCTCCCGCTGCATAATGGTCGAGTACTTCCTCCAGCGTAGCAAACCGTCCGTCATGCATGTAAGGAGCCGTTAGGGCAATGTTTCTCAACGTAGGCGTACGGAATTTGCCGTTGTCAAAACGGCTTCCACTTACTTCGCCAAAGCCCTTATCAGAGAAGTCATCCAAACTACTCACCGCATCGAGCCCGTTATTCTTGAAACGGTTATCGCCAAAAGAGGGCTTATTGTGGCAGTGCCCACAGCCAGGGTGTAGCGTACCGATCGGCACATCCTCTACAAAAAAGAGACTATCAGCTCCTAGCTGTTCTTCTTCCGTGAAAAACGCTGAATTCTGGTACACCACCCGGTCAAAATGGCTATCCGCAGAAATGATGGTCATTTCAAATTGAGCAATGGCCTTCACCGCCAACTCCTGTGTGATGTCGGAGGTCCGGCTAATGCCAAAGGCCGCGCGAAAGCGCTCCGGGTAATCGTCACTCCGTCGCAGCCTGATCAAAACGTCATCCCAGTCCTCATCCATCTCAAGCATGTTCTCTACGGGATGGACGGCCTGTTCCCATAGTTCATCAAAGGCACCATCCCAATTAAAGCCATTGGGGTTGAAAGCCAGATTGACGATAGACATTGCACTCCGAGTCCCTTGTCTGCCGTCGATCCCTACAGCCAGCGCTCTACCGTCGGTAAAGGCTTTATCCTGCTGATGACAATCAGCACAGGCGAAAGCACTATCCCGGCCCATGATTTTATCGTAAAACAAGCGGCGACCCAAATCAATCCCCTCTACGGTAAGCGGGTTCGTCTCGTCAACAACGGGACTGGGAAGATAATCTGGCACCTCAAGGCTATAAGCCGTTGCTGAAGCAGGGCCAGTAATCGGTCGATCTTCGAATTCTTCCGGGCAACCATCACAGTGGGGAGGTGGGTCCGGCTCACAACTTGCGGAGAGAAAGAGGATAGCCAAAGCCAAAATGATCAAGACACGTTGCATAGGATCGCTTATTCCCCCCGAGGACGACGCGGGCGGTAGTTCTCATTATTAACGAACGAAGTATCCGTAAGGGTTTGTAAGAAAGCCAACAATCCGGCTTTTTGTCTTTTATCTAAACCAAGCGGAAACACATTAGCACTCCGGTTTTCGGCGTACTGCCCGCCTGAGTTATAATGGTCAATTACCTCCGCCAGGTTTTTCATCCGGCCATCGTGCATATAGGGAGCCGTAAGGGATATGTTTCGGAGGGTCGGTGTCCGGAACATCCCCCGGTCAAAGGGATTCTTCGTGATGGCTCCCCGGCCTGCATCTTCAAAATCGGCCAGGTCGCGAGCCAGGTCGAGGCCATTATTAAAAAATCGCTGATTCGTGAAGTGGGGCGGCGTATGGCAATGCGCGCACTCTCCGGTAGGAAGATTGGCAAATTCTCCTGACGGGTCATCCGCTAAGTCAAAAAAGATGGCGTGTCCCAGGGCTTCGAGCTCATCGTATGTCTCTACCCCTTGCTCCACGCGGTCATATTTACTGTCTCCAGAGATGAGCGACCGCTGAAATTGGGCCAGTGCTTTACCAACGTGATCCGGTGTGAGTTCTTTTTTCGCCGTAAGGCCAAAAGCTTTCTGCAGGCGAGGCCAGTAGTCTGCATGACCGCGCAGCTTACTAATCACCAACGGCCAGCTCCCGCCCATTTCATTGGCCTCTGCGATGGGGTGTAGTGCCTGTGCTTCCAAATTGTCAGCCCGGCCATCCCAGAATAAGGTTTCGTAGAGGTAGCCGACGTTAGTAAGGCCCGGCGCGTTGCGACGGCCCACCCGACCATAGATACCGATGCTCTTTTCCAGTCCGTCAGTAAAAGCCCGTTCCGGTTGGTGGCAGGTACCGCAACTGATCGTTGAATCTACTGAAAGAATGGGATCAAAGAACAGATCACGGCCCAGAGCCAGTCCGGCCCTGGTGGTAGGGTTATCCGGCGGATAAATGATGGCGGCGAAGGACTCCGGTTCGGGGATAACGAGAGGTTGTTCGGCGGGCTGGCAGGCGGTGAGGAGGAGGAGGGAGGTGAGCACCATACCCTTTTCAACCTCTCCCCAACCCCTCTCCGATACGTTTCGCCAAAGGCTCAACGGAGAGGGGCTTTTAAAAACGCTTCGCGTTTTGGAACTGGCAATTTTACCGCTGGCTCCAAGCCTAAAAAAACAGCCTAGGGCTAACAGCAAGGACATTCCGGTTCCAGAAGCAACTTCATTAGAGGAGGAAAGTAAACCGGCCAACCGCATAACTTAGCGAACTTCCAGTTCGAACTGATCCGCTAGTCGGCTCCAGATATCGCTGCCTATGGCTTGGTTTCCACCATGGACGCGTTGCTGATCAGGGTTAGAAATATCGAAGGTGTTGCTACCGTCAGAGAGCGCGGCTAACACATCCGAAATGATGGTAAGCCTTGGGTCATTACTGCCGTCGAGGCTAAAGTTCTGGTCAAACGAAATGGTCCTATACAGGGCATCGCTTCCCATATGGTACGACAGGGGCGTATCGAAAGTGCCGTCACCTTCCAGATCGGCATTCGCTTCAATCTTAGCGAAGACATAGCGGGTAGCTGCGTTCCAGAACTCATTTTCGTTGAGGGTGCCGTCAGCGGGGAAGTTGTTAGGGTCCTGCGCGTTCAGATCGGGCTTGACGCCAAGACCAAAGCGAATGCCCTGGTAATCTCAAGTGGGCACCGTATACGTTTTAGTGGCTACGGGGCCTTCGGTAGCAGACATCCAGCGGATCAGTTCGATGTCCGACAGGCGCACGGCGTCTCCACCATCAGCGGGGAGAAGTTCCAAATCGGAGAGGTAATATTGGAAAAGAAGCACTTTCAGCTGCTCACCGGTTGGATAATCATAGGTAGCGCTTTGAATAGCGAGATCATCTTCCCCGAATTCCCCCCGAAAGGCGATACTTAGTTCCGCTTCGGTGCTTACCGGATCATCATCGTCTTCGCAGGCTACTATAAAAAGCAGTAATGGTAGGAGCAGGTAGAAAGCGTTTTTCATTGGTTGGTTTATTGGGGGAGCAGCAGGCGCGGACACTTCGGCAGGCTCAGCGGGGCCGCAGGTGCAAGGGAAGGTTAAATTAGCCAAGGTGCCGGACGCTCAAAGGAACATTTTATCCTTCGCTACACTACGAAAAATGTACGCTTCGAGGTCCTGGACTTATGGCTGATTAATCAACGCTTGTGACCGTATTTTTGATCTACACCAATGAGGTGTTTGTTGTCTGTCTGACATAACCCCCTCCCAACCGTGCGCTTCGCGTCTGCCGATGGCGGTCCTACAGGGGAGGGATATTGAAAACGCTAAGCGTTTTGGA
>CALIGP010000083.1 GCA_938021455.1 uncultured Lewinella sp.
TCGTTAGTTTGAGGAAATCGATGAGGGCTTGCTTGTCGGTTTCAGAGAGATTAAGATGCCTGACGGAACCGTCCTCGTTCCGGAGGATAGGGCTCAGGTTGGGATGATCCTGAACACCTTCACTGTAATGATCAACGACATCGCGGAGGGTGGCAAAGCGGCCATCGTGCATGTAAGGAGCGGTAAGGGGAAGATTTCTCAGGAAGGGAGTTTTGAAGAATCCGTTGCGGATTACTTCACCGGTAACGGCGCCATTGCCTTTGTCGCTGTAAACCCGATCAAGGCCATTGTTGGTCATAGATACGGAGGGTTCTGCCATAGAGGCGTTGTGACAGCTGGCACAGCTAGTCCGGTAAATTTCACCGCCGCGAATCTCGGAGAGTGTGAAGTCTTCCAGGATACGTGACATGGGCACATTGCGGGTTTTGAGGTCAATGAGGTCATCAAAGCGAGTATCGGTGGAACTCATGGTGGTCATGAAATCCCCGATGGCGAGAATGATGTCTCCGGGGCTGAGCTCTTCGTCACGGAAGGCTTTACGGCCAAGAATTTGATAGATACGTTCGCGGTTGAGCTTATCGGCCAGCTCTTCGAGATTGCTACCCATCTCGATGGGGTTGGACATAGTCTCGCGGGCTTGCTGAACGATGTCTTTAGCGCGGCCGTCCCAGAAGAACCGTCCGAATTTTGGCTCGGGCTGATCTGGTGGTGGCGGGGAATAGTAGCCGACGGCGGGTTGAGATGGATTGGCTGGTGCGGTAAGGAAAGATGGTACAGCGCCTAGGGGGAAGGAGTTCCGGGCGGTATGTGCACCCCGGATGCCGTCGCTGAAGGCCTTGTTGTCACTAAAAGCAAATTCCTGTGCGTGGCAAGTAGCACAGCTGGTTTCGCCGGTAGCGGAAATGCGGGTGTCGTAGAAAAGCACCCGGCCGAGCATGGCCCGACGTTGCTGAGTAGCGGTTAGTTCCGTTGACCGGCCGGGCCGGGAGAGATGGCTGGGGATTGCTGCCAGCGGGAAGTTGATGTCTTGATTGATGTCGAGTTCCTGCCGTAGCTCTTCGTAGTCCGAGTCAGAAAAGCGAAGTGGGGAGGTAATGTTTTCCAGCGGATCAGGAACAGAATCTTCGAGGATGCTGTAATCTTGTTTACAGGCCGTGAAAAGCAGGCCAAGGAATAAAAGGGGAAGGAGTTTTTGAAGGCGCATGTATAGGGTGTTTTGTCAGTCTAGTGTAAATATAGACGCTAATTACCTGATAGACAAGCATGAGGCGCGGCCGCAGGTGCAAGCCAGGCGACAAATAAGCAGGGTTTGAAAGTAGGCCCCCTTAGGTCTTTCATTGTACCTGCGGACTCCACTGAGCCGGCCGAAGTGCCAGCACCGCCTACTGAAGGTTGGCTCATCTGTCAACCATTGTGACTGTTTTTCGTGGTCTTGTCGCCTCCCTTTTTTCTACGGCTTTCAGGCAAGAAATTTGGCTTTTCACAAATGATTTTAAAGAAATAGGCCGTCAACCAAGCCTAGCTGTTCAAGCTATCCGTGTGCACCGTGTGATTCAATTTTCAGTAAGTTTAGGAAGCTTAAAATGCGTAACTTACGCCAGGAAAAAACGACCAAATGAAAAATAACCTACTTGCATTTCTCTTCCTCTTTCCGATGGTTGTCTTCGCACAAAGCAGCGATTTCAATGATAGCTCTACTCAGGGCTGGGATAACGGGAATTCTGCTCCTGACCCGACTATACTATTAGGCGGCCCTGATGGAGACATGGACCCTTATCTACGGGTATCGGCAGATGGTGAGGGCGCTGGAGGACGTGCAGTTGTCTTTAACAGTAGCGCTGACTGGACGGGCGATAAGCTCGCCAGCTTTGACAGCCTACGAATTATGGCTGCTAACTTTAGCGACAAAGAACTTACCCTCAGAATTACGATCTCAGGTGGTGGCGAACAAGTGACATCAAACAGCGCACTGTCCCTGGCCGCCAACGATGAAAGCTGGGTCGCTTTAAGTTTTGCCTTAGACGAGATGAACTTTAGTGGAGGCAATGTGACTACGGCTTTAAGCAGCGTAACCAAAGTAGAGATTTTTCACGGTGCTGCCGATGGAGCGGCCCCTTTCATCGAAGCTGATTTTGGGCTGGATAATCTGGAAGCCTTTAGTGGGAGTACTTCCACCAGGAACGAGGCCGACCCATCTATGAGCATTAAGGCCGTACAAAACCCAGTTGATGGGCAGAATGCTACACTGCTATTATCTACCCAACTTCCGGGGAGTGCTATCCTTGATCTTTTCGATTCTTCCGGCCGCCAGTTGGGAAACCTAACCCAGAAAAATCTATCTGCAGGGATGACTAGTCTAGCTTTACCTGCACTTCCAAGTGGAATAATTATCGTGAGACTAGTTCACCACTCTACTGCTGGAATGACCACGCGTACTCTAAGATTCATTGCTCAATAATAACCTACTATCGTGAAAAAGATATTTTACCTGACACTAGCCATTGTACTGGCTTCCTTCGCCTTGCTTAGGGCACAAACCACCGTTTCGTTTACGCCCGCTAAGGATAATTCTCTTTTTTCGGGAACTGGCTGGGAGGACAACAGCTCTGGAATAGGGGTGAGTCTTTACGCTGGGGAAATTAGGGGAGGAGACGTCCGCCGGGCCGTTATGGCCTTTGACCTGAGTTCCATCCCGGCAACAGCCACTATAACTTCTGCTAGCCTTTCTTTACGCGTTACCCGTAGCAGGAGTGGAGCCGTTGATTTTATGATTCACCGTTTAACCTCAGACTGGGGAGAGGCTGCTTCCAATGCAGTAGGAAATAATGGAACGGGCGTTGCCGCTCTTTCTGGTGATGCTACCTGGAACTGTGCCTTCCATGGAACAGTAGGTAATTGTACGACCAGCTGGACAGCTGCGGGTGGAGATTTTGTTGCTGCCAGCAGCGGCACTTCCAGCCTGACGACCGCTAATACTACCTCTGTTTTTCCGTCCTCAGCTACAATGATTGCGGACGTTCAAGCCTGGGTAGATGGTAGTGAAAGTAACTTTGGCTGGCTGCTGAAAACAGCAGAGACGGGGAGTCGACTCGCTAAGCAAATTTCTTCACGGGAAGCGACTACTGCCGCCAATCGACCTACTCTTACGGTCACCTACATAGTAGCACTACCCGTAAGTCTCACAACATTTCAGGGAGTGGAAATGCCGAATGGCAATAAGCTGAATTGGGAGACCGACCAGGAATCTGGCTTTAGCCATTTTGAAGTACAGCGGAAAACGGAGACCGATCAGGACTTTGTTGCCATTGGCCGGGTAAATGGTGGAATGGAAAATTTGACGGGTGGGCAGTATTCCTTCCTGGATGAGGAGAAAAAGATCGGAGATAATCTTTACCGCCTAAAAATGGTGGACCTGGACGGAGCATTTAAGTACAGCCCATTAGTCACGCTGAGGACTGAAAATCTTACCTCCGTTGAGCAACTAAGTGTATGGCCTAATCCCGCTACGGAAAGCCTTCATGCCTACCTTCCTGAAAGCCTGGGAGATTTTACTCTTTCTATTCTGTCTTATGATGGGAAGCTGATCTCAGAACGTAAATACGCTGGTAATCAACAGGTCAGGCTAGCAATAACAGAATTACCCCAGGGGCAGTACTATCTGCGTTGGGTAAGTGAGCGGAATAGTGGCGTAACGCCATTTGTGAAGCGGTAAAAATTGCAACGGAGAGCGAATGCAAGTGCCCCAATTTGTTGAAAGCTGCTCCGAATATCTAATCCATTAAACAGTCTAAATTGAAGGACAGGTCAATTGGTTGACCAATAATTTGGTCAACCAATTTTTCTTATTAACTTTGGACTACCATCAGAGACATTCATTTAAGTGATCATGTTAGAAAATTTTAGCGAAATAAAGGTTGAGAGCCCCGTGGATATGATCATTGGGCAAGTTCGTGCATTGATAACCTCAGGGCAGCTTGAACCTGGTGATCGACTACCGGCTGAACGCAAAATGGCGGAGAAGCTTGGTGTCAGCCGCGGCAACGTACGAGCGGCACTTCAGAAGTTGGAGTTCTACGGCATCTTACGTACCCTTCCACAAAGTGGTACTGTCGTTGCGGGCTTAGGGATTACGGCTCTGGAAGGCCTGATAACTGATGTGCTTCAACTAGAAGAAAGCGACTTTAGTTACTTGGTGGAAACCCGGAGAATGCTAGAGGTGCAATGCGTTAAGCTGGCGGCCGAGCGGCGAACGGCCAAAGATTTGGTTGAAATTGAGCAAGCCCTAGCTGCTTATGAAGATAAAATTAAGGGCGGAGAAGTAGCCGTTGAAGAAGACCTTATGTTTCACCTTAGCCTGGCGGACGCTAGTAAAAACGGTGTTCTAAAGTCGCTGATGATGGTTATCGCTCCTGACATTATCGCTAGCCATACCAGGTACAAGGTCTGTGATGAAAAAACAGAAATGAAAGCATTTTTCGAGCACCAGGAAATACTACGGTATATCCGCGAGCAAGATGTGTCTGGCGTTGAAGATGCCATGCTCCGGCACTTAAGAGACGTCACCGATTTCAGTGAATCTCTTAGGAGTAAATGAATTCTCTGATCATATAAGTACTACGAATCTACTAAACGGCCTTCGGGCAACCACCGCTAATATTCCCTTCGGGAATTCTTGAAAACGATTTAAACTATTCATTGTAGATAAAGGAAAACGATTGTTTTTCCTCTCAATCTTAATGAGAAGTTGATACTGAAAAATTCACTTGGGAAGTACAATCATCTGATGGTAAAATGATGGCTGTCCTGAGTGGTTAAGAATACAAGGTCTACGAATACATCCACCTGAAAAGGTAAGGGTGTATTCGAAAACTATTTAAAAGTCGATAACTACTGATCAGCCTGAGATGAGGGAATTTTTACGAAAGTAAAATATTTTTAATTGGAAATGAGCCACTAAACCCTGCCTCAATTAGCTCCGCATTTAACCTGCGGTTGCGCCCAGAAGAGGTTCAAGATACGCTCAAAGCGAACACAAGTTTTACAATTGTTTCATACTACTATTCATATGGGGAGTGGGCAAGGACCTGAATGTTTGGTTTTTCGCCTTCTTCCACTTTTTTACCATTTATGACTCGCCCATACTACATACTTGGCCAACTGCTTTTACTCTCTTTACTACTTTTTACTTCCTGCGAAGTGGAAGGCCCAGGAGTTGTAAAAGATAGTGACGAACTGAACGCTGCGCTGGCTGCTGCTGCTCCCGGAGATGTAATTACCATTGCTAATGGTACTTATACCGATTTGGAGCTTCGCTTTGTGGCAGAAGGGACAGAAGAAGATCCCATTACCCTCACGGTGGAAGAAAAAGGAAAAGTCTTCTTGGAAGGACAATCTAACCTGGAGCTTTCCGGCCAATACCTGCACGTGGAAGGCCTCGTTTTCCGCAACGGACATTCTCCGACCAGCGAGGTAATCTCCTTTCGAACCAGCAAGGAGGAAGTCTGCAATAACTGCCGCGTTACGGAATGTGTGATCGATAATTATAATCCCGGCGAACGATTTGATTCAGATATCTGGATCGCTATCTACGGCAAGCACAACCGTATAGACCATAACTACCTGACCGGAAAAAGAAACCAGGGCGTAACGGTTGCCGTTCGCATGGATACGGAGGAGAGCCGGGAGAATTTCCACCGTATTGATCATAATTATTTTGGGCACCGGGCAGTACTGGGCTCCAACGGAGGAGAAACACTTCGCATTGGAACGAGCCATTACTGTATGTTCAACTCTAACACGCTCGTGGAATCTAATTACTTCTACCGCTGCGACGGAGAAGTGGAAATCATTTCTAATAAATCTGGTCAGAATATCTTCCGCGGCAATACTTTCTTTGAGTCAAAAGGAACACTCACGATCCGACACGGAGACGAGGTGACGATCTCCAATAATTTCTTTTTTGGAAATGGGGTGGCGAATACCGGCGGAATGCGAATTATTAATGCCAAGCAGAAAGTAATTAATAATTATGCCTCCGGGCTTACGGGGTACCGCTTTCGCAGTGCACTAACGATTATGAATGGTGTACCCAACTCTCCGCTAAATCGCTACGTACAGGTAACGGATTCCGAAGCCAGTAATAATGTTTTCATTGATTGTGATAACGTACAATTTTGTGTGGGCAGCGATGAAGAGCGTTCTGCTACTCCGCAGAATGTAGTTATGGCCAACAATGTGTTCAGTAGCAAAACCCGGGATAAAATCTTCTCGGTCTTTGACGACATCAGTGGAATCACGTTCAGTAATAACCTGATCTCTCCGAACGTCGTCCCATTACAGCCAACGGGTTTTCAGAATAAAGAATTGTCGTTTGAAACGCTGGAAAACGGTATTGTGCTGCCGGAAAATACCGCAGCTGGTGATAGCGTTCGGGCTGGAGTGGCGCTGATGGCTACCCCGGAGAATACCGGATTGACCTGGTACCCTCGACAGGAGGACGAAATGTATTTTAATACCGGGAAAACCATCGACGTAAAACCCGGGCAGAATACCCTCTGGGATGCCGTTCGGGAATCTGAGGTAGGAGACATTATTCGCCTCAGCGAAAGCGGTGAATACCTACAGACGAAGAGCATCGACCTGACGCATCCATTATCTTTTGTTGCCGCTGACGGCCTGACCGAAAAGCCGGTGCTGACATTTCGCCGCTCCAGCCTATTCAATATCGAAAATGGTGGAGGGCTGAGCTTGCGAGGGCTGAAAATTGATGGAAAAGAAGGAGAAGACAAACCGCTGAACGCCGTGATCCGGACGAGTCGTTATTCCATGATTAATAACTACAAACTGCTCGTAGAAGACTGTGATTTTGTGGACCTCGATGTTAACCACAGCTTCAACGTATTACGGGTGGCCAAGAATACAATGGCTGACACCATTCTGCTGCGCAATTGCCGGTTCGAAAACATTACGGGAAGTGTACTGGCACTGGACCGGGAGACAGACGATATCGGCATTTATAATGCAGAAAACGTAGTAGTAGAAAACTGCCTGTTTGATGAAATTGGTCACACGGCCATTCACGTTCACCGAGGCGGCCGGGATGAAAGTACACTAGGGCCGATGGTGACGATCCACGGTTGCACTTTCGATGAAATCGGTGGTGACAAGCGAAACAAAACGGGGACTTCAATAATGCTATATGGTACGCAGTACGTCGATATTGACAAGTGCGTATTTGACGATTCTGCGCCATTGAGACTTCACCTGGTAGTAGGAGAACCCGTGGTAGAGCTGCGAAATTCTGTACTCTCGGGCGGTACCTCGCTGCAAGACAACGGAGAGCCCTACAAGGTAACTAACCTGAAGCGAGGCCTTACGGAACCACTTTACGAACTGGCTGGTGGCCTGAAGATTGGCACCACCCTTAGCGAATAGAGAATGAGAATTTTACTAGCAAGTCTATTATTCGCCGTCCTTTTTTCCTGCAATGAAAAAGCAGGGAACTCGGACTATCCGCCAATGTTTGCAGAAGAGCTGGCGCGGACGCAGGTGCAAGTGGAATCCTTTATGGAGCAAGGGGTGGAAGTCCCAACACCGAAGGATATGGCTGGCGGCTATACCCATGAAGTCCATAAGCAAAACTGGAAAACGCTGGGCGCTGCCGCCGCCCTTTACCGACATACGGGCGAAGAACGGTACGCGGTCTTTGTACGCGATGCCTTGTTGGCGTATGCGGCCGTCTACCAAGACTGGCCCATTCACCCTACGGATCGCTCCTACGCTACGGGCCGTATCTTCTGGCAGTGCCTCAACGATGCGAACTGGCTCGTATACGTCAGTCAGGCTTATGCCGATATCTACGATTGGATCGACGAAGAAACCCGGACGACTCTCAATACGGACCTCTTCCGGCCGATGGCAGACTTTCTCTCCGTCGAGAACCCTCAATTCTTCAACCGTATCCACAACCATAGTACCTGGGCCAATGCTGCCGTTGGTATGATCGGTCTGGTGATGGAAGACGAAGAACTGGTGCAGCGGGCCCTCTACGGCATCCCCGCTGACCAATTGCCGGACGACCTTCGGGACGACGATTCCGGACGCATTAAGTCTGAAACCGGCCGCGCGGGCTTTCTCGCTCAACTGGACCTTTCCTTTTCCCCCGATGGCTACTTCACCGAAGGACCATATTACCTGCGATACGCCCTCTCTCCTTTCCTGCTCTTCGGGCGGATGCTGGGAGACAAACGCCCTGACCTGGGCGTACTGGAATATCGGGACGGAATTCTGGGAAAAGCCATCTTTGGTATGCTCTCTCAGGCGGACCCAACGGGAGACTTCTTCCCGCTTAACGATTCCCAGAAGGGGATGTCTGTCTACGCCCCTGAGGTGGTCAAAGCAGTAGACTACGGCTACTTCTATTATGGCAAAAGCGAAGAGTTACTTTCTCTGGCTGAGAAGCAAGGAAGTGTAACTCTTGATGAGGCGGGCTTGACGGTTGCCAGAGCAGTCGCTGCCGGCAAGGCGAAACCCTTTAAGCCGACCTCCGTTGCCTACACTGACGGGCCGGAAGGTGATGAAGGTGGTGTCGGCGTTCTTCGGGCAACCGGCTCCGCTGAGGAAACCACCACCCTGGTGATGAAATACTCCGCTCAGGGAATGGGGCACGGGCATTTTGACAAATTAGCTTACTCCCTTTACAACCACACCGGTGAAGTCATTCAGGATTATGGGGCCGCCCGTTGGGTGAATATTGATCAGAAGGGTGGGGGGCGTTACCTGCGGGAGAACAACACCTTCGCTAAGCAGAGTATCGCACACAATACATTGGTCATTGGGCAAACTTCCCACTACGAGGGAGACATTCGGATTGGTGAAAAGCACCACCCCGATTTATATGCTTTCGAGACGAGTGATGCTGACCTTCAGCTTATGAGTGCAAAAGCATCGAACGTTTATCCTGGCCGGGAATTACACCGTAGCCAATGGCTGCTAACGGATGATGCATTTGCCCATCCACTCCTGATTGATATCTTCCGGGTAATGGGTGGGGAATCGGCTACTTTAGATCTGCCAACCTGGTATCACGGCCAGTTGCTACAGACGAATTTTGCTTACCGGACCAACAATGACTTAGCCCCACTTGGTAGTGGCCAGGGCTATCAGCATATCTGGCTGGAGGCTTCCGCCAAGCCGGATACCAATCTACTGAGCTTCAATTTCTTCAACGAAGACGTGTTCTACACACAAACCTCCGTCGGGCAGGCGGGAGATGAATTTCTCTTCGTTCGCTTGGGGGCTAATGACCCGGAGTTTAATCTCCGGCGTGACCAGGCCGTCGTCCATCGACGTAAGGTAGCCGGAAATAGCACCTTCGTCAGCCTGCTCGAAACCCACGGAAGCTACTCAACGCTGGATGAGGTGGCTCGCGAGCCGTTTGGCCACATTACCGACCTTAAGCTACTGGTCGATACGGATAGCTATACGGCTATTTCCTTCCGCCACAAAAACGGCCAAGACTGGATGCTCCTGCTGTCTAATCAGGATGCGTCCCCCGATGGCCAACACAATTTAGTAATCAACGGAGCCACCCACGAATGGAATGGCGTCCATCATCTGATAAAAACAAACGATGAAAGCAAGTAAAGAATTCATTTTCGGCAAAGACATTGCCTGGGAAGAAGTAGGTCCCGGCCTGAAGCGCCAAATTATGGGCTATGATGATAAGATCATGCTCGTAAAGGTAGACTTTCAGGTAGGTGCCGTTGGGCAACTACATGAGCACTACCACAGCCAGGTTACCTACGTCGAAAGCGGCGCGTTTGAAATGACGATTGGTGATGAAGTGAAAGTCATCCGAGGTGGAGACTCTTACTACATCCCACCCCACGTTATGCACGGCTGTGTATGCGTAGAAGCAGGTGTACTCATTGATGTCTTTAGCCCACACCGTGAAGACTTCATGGACTCAATTCCAAAGACATGAAATTATCAGGACTAAGATGGTGGGTCGTAGCGCTGATTGCACTGGCGACCGTCATTAATTACATTGACCGGCAATCACTTAACGTGCTCTGGCCGGAGATTTCTGTTGATCTCTTTCCCGATAAGACGGAGGATCAGCGAAAGGAGATTTACGCCTTCATTTCCGTTGTTTTTGTCTTTTCCTACGCCTTCGGGCAGGCCATTTTTGGGAAGATCTTTGACTGGATCGGAACACGCCTGGGTTTTGTACTGTCGATCGGGGTCTGGTCTATAGCCACGGCCCTACACGCAGTGGCGGGTAGCGTAATGAGCTTTTCCATATTCAGGTCGCTTCTTGGTGTTGCCGAGGCAGGTAACTGGCCTGGTGCAACGAAGGGTAATGCAGAGTGGTTTCCGACTAAGGAACGCGCACTTGCTCAGGGAATTTTTAATTCCGGGGCAGCCATTGGCGGTATTATTTCGATTCCACTTATTGCTTACCTCTCTATCCACTTCGGCTGGAAGACCATTTTTGTTCTGGTAGGTCTTGCGGGCTTATTATGGTTGATTCCGTGGCTGATCCTAGTGAAATCACCACCAAAGTCTCACCCCTGGATTACGGAAGAAGAAAAAGAATACATTCTAACGGGACAGCAGAACCAGGACATGGACGAGGACGGTAGCTACGATGAAGGCTACAACCCCGATACGATGACCATGCTCTCTCATAAAGAAAGCTGGGGCGTCATTATCGCCTCGGCAGTCATTGATCCTATCTGGTGGTTATTCGTCTTCTGGATTCCCATCTACCTGTCGGAAGTGTACGGCATGGACGTCAAGACCATCGGTATCTACGGATGGGTCCCTTACGTAGGGGCTATGTTCGGAGCCTGGTTCGGCGGGCTGTTGGCCCAGAACCGTATTAAGGCAGGTTGGAACGTAGACCGAACCCGAAAACTGGTCATCACCCTCGGGTGTGTGATTATGCTGCCGGCCTTACTGGCCATGTCTAACCCCGGAGCGCCGGTTATGGCCGTGTTACTGATGGCTGTCATCCTATTTGGTTTTCAAACGGCCATCGGGAATGTACAAACCTTACCCAGCGACTTTTTTGGCGGAAAAACGGTTGGTACGCTTGCCGGCCTGGCCGGCATGGCTGCTAAACTAGCAGTAGCTGGCCTTACGTCATTAGTCCCCTGGTTGACTTCCGGAGGAAACTACACCCCTGCTTTTGTAATTGGTGCGGCCCTGGCCGCTATTGCCATCGCAAGTGTCTGGATTCTATGTCCTACAATAGAACCTCTGAAGCCGAAAAGTCAAGACTACGGGCTTGATTAAGCAACTTTAGAAAAAGTAAAATCCCGAAGAAAAAACGAGCTTTTTTTTCGGGATTTTCTTTTGATCAAAATTTAGAGTGTAAATTTGACACAGTATTGGGATGTTTAACCATCTATTGCTGTGTAACGAACCTCTGTTGCTACGTTTTAGAACAACTCGGAAAAACATTGTCCCGACCTTTGCGGTGGGGTATCTATGTTTCCAAAACGTTATACTCATCAATTTTTTTAGCACCCAAAATTTTTTCTCGTGCCACGTATTGTAACCTTCGGCGAAATTATGCTTCGCCTCAGCCCTCCGGGCTGGAAACGTTTTTCTCAGGCTTCCTCCTTCGAAGTTATCTATGGTGGTGGTGAATCCAACGTTGCCGTCACCCTGGCGAACTACGGTATGGACGCCCGCTTTGTCACTCGTCTGCCTAAAAACGACATTGGTGATTGTGCCCTTAACGCGCTACGCAGCCGTGGGGTAGATACCAGCCACGTTGTTCGGGGCGGAGAACGCCTGGGCATTTACTTCCTGGAGACCGGCGCTATGCAGCGGGGCTCTAAGGTCGTCTACGATCGCGACCACTCCGGCATGGCGACGATTGAACCCGGAGAGATCGACTGGGATTCCGTCTTTGAAGGCGTAGACTGGTTTCACTGGACGGGGATTACCCCGGCCCTGAGCCAAACCGCCGCCGATGCTTGCCTGGAAGCCTGTAAAGTGGCTTCCGCTAAAGGAATCACCATTAGCACCGACCTGAACTACCGCAAAAAGCTCTGGAACTACGGCAAATCTCCCCAGGAGATCATGCCCGCACTGGTAGAGCATTGCGACATCATTCTCGGCAACGAGGAGGACGCAGAGAAACACTTTGACATCCACCCGGAGAGCGTGGACGTTACCAAAGGGGACACCATGGACCCGGAGGCTTACCTCCCCGTCTGTAAAGCACTGATGAAGCGCTTCCCGAAAGCGAAGAAAGTGATCACCACGTTGCGAGGCTCTATCTCCGCCAGCCACAACACCTGGTCTGGTGTCATGTGGGACGGCGAGAAGATGTACACCGCGCCAACGTACCAACTGAGCCACATTGTGGACCGGGTTTGAGGCGGAGACAGCTTCATGGGAGGTCTCATCTATAGCCTGCAGACCTGGCCGGATGATGACGCAAAAGCCTTGCGCTTTGCCGTTGCGGCTTCCGCCCTCAAGCATTCCATCTTCGGCGACGCTAACCTGGCGACGCCAGAAGAGGTAATGGCCCTTATGGAAGGTGACGGAAGTGGCCGGG
>CALIGP010000084.1 GCA_938021455.1 uncultured Lewinella sp.
TTCTCCGATCAGGATGTTGTGCTGCCGCTTCATGTAGCTGGCAATGTTCTCCGTGAACTCATCTCCCGCAACCCGAATACTCTGGTCACAAACGATACCGGAGAGCGCGATTACCGCAATCTCGGTCGTTCCGCCGCCTATATCGACGATCATGTTGCCGATCGGTTCTTCTACGTCAAGGCCAATCCCCAGGGCCGCAGCCATGGGTTCGTAGATCAGGTAGGTCTCCTTGGAGTCTACTCTCGCAGCACTTTCAAATACAGCACGCTTCTCTACCTCCGTAATGCCAGAAGGGATGCAGATCACCATTTTTAGGTGGGTAAAGAACGATTTACGGGTGCCGATCATTTCGATCATCCCCTTGATCATGTGCTCCGCAGCGCGGAAGTCAGCGATCACGCCGTCTTTGAGTGGCCGAACGGTCTTGATGTTCTCATGCGTCTTCTCATGCATCTGCATGGCACGACGACCAACGGCAATCGTCTCTTCCGTCCGACGGTTGATGGCAACGATCGAAGGCTCGTCGACGACTACCTGATCGTTCTGAATGATCAGCGTATTCGCTGTTCCCAGGTCGATGGCTAAATTTTGTTGAAACAGGCTAAAAAACCTCATCTATCGTGTTATGTATCTTTCCCGTGTAATTACTTCCACAAAAGTCGTAAAAAAGCACCGTAAACCCGCCATTTCCTTCCTTTAATGTTACGCGGATCACTTTTAGACCAATTAAAGGGTCCTAAATGTACTTTTGCTATCGTGAAAATGAAGATGTATTGGGTTTGTTTAGGTGGCGGGCGCCGGAGCGCAGGTGCAAAGGAGGGGTTTCAAGTGCAAAGTGGAGCTGTCGTGCTATGTTGTTGATCTTTAGTGTCTTGTAAAACTAGGTGCCCGGGGCGGGGGAACTCAAATACTGGCCCGTAGCGGCTGTGACATCTGTTCCATAGACAGAGAATGGGCACCTTCAACTTTCGCCCCGCCACCAACAATTATCTCCCAATCGTCTCCAGGGCTTAAGTAGCGTTCAGCAAGCTCCCGCAACTCGCTGGCCGTGATGTGGTGGATGGTATCCTCCAACCGCGCTAGAAAATCAACGGGCTCGTAGTCCTTGATGATGGCTGAGCGATAGCGGAAGGCGTGGCCGAAGGGGCCGTCCAGTTCCATGGAAATACTCCCCCCAAGGTAGGCTCGGACCATGTTGAGCTCCTGATCGGGGATAAGGTCCTGGCGGAGCTTCCTTGCCTCCAGGTCAATCTCCCGCCTGACATTTTCGAGATTCTCATTGGCCACGTCAGCCGAGACGCCGAAACTACCGTCCAGCCGGTAAGTATCCAGGTCGCTTTCGATGCCGTAGGTATAACCCTTTTCTTCTCGGATATTTTTCATCAACCGGCTACCAAAGTAGCCGCCGAAAATGGTGTCCAATACCACCAGCCCGGGGTAGTCTGGATGTTGAATATGTACCCCTCGCCGGCCACGGCGAATCATCGACTGTTGTGCCTTCGGTCGTTGGAGTTGGATTATTGCGGGCTTTAGCTCGGAAGTGGGAGGAGTGTTCACCGTCGCCGCCGGGCCGGCCGGCAGTTGCCCGAAGGTGTCCTCCAGCGTCTGCTTTACCGCTTCGTTTATATTGCCGATTATCATCAACGTACCGTTGCCGGCATGAAAATGACTTTGGTGGAAAGCGCGAATGTCTTCAAGTCGAAGGTTATCATACATGTCAGAATATCCGTTGTATCCATAAGGATGCTTGGAGCCGAATACCGCTTCCGTAATTAATCGATAAGCCAGGGTGTCATTGTCGCTAAGCCCTTCCCGGAGGCGTTGTTTTCGGCGGCGAAGAAAGCGCTTAAAACTCGCCTCGTCGAAGGCGGGTTCAGCGATCACTTCAGCCATCACTGGCAACACCTCTTTCATCCGACGATGGATAGTCGCAAGAGCCAGGTTACCCGTATCCATTAAGTCTGGGAGCGCCAATCGGGTGCCAAACTGCTCGAAAAAAGACTCTAATTCAGCAGCTGAATGCTGTCGGGTACCTTCCGCCAGCAAGTCGTTCGTTGGTCCGGCCAACAAGGGCTTAGGCTCAAACGGACGACCCGAATTCCAGATCATTTCTACCCGTAAAACGGGGGCTTCAACTCCGTTCATTGCCACTACGGGCAGGCCGTTACTTAACGTCCAGCGTTGGACTGGAAGGAGTGCCGGGATGGTCGCCTGATGAATTGGAGGCCCCATTTTTTTTAAGCGATGAGTGCTTTTCGTCTGCTGCATGAACGATCTTTAACAGCCTAAGGGGAGAGTAGTTGTTGTTGGGCGTAAATCATTGCTCTTTTAGCACTCTATGCACCGGCGGTGAGCGCCCTGATTGTGGCTTCTTTAGTACAGTAAACGAGAAGAAAATGAAGCACCTTTTTAGCCCCTTAAAGCAAGATTAAACGCTCATTAAGGGGTTGCTTTCCAGCCCCTTCAATTCTCGAATAACCTTCGCCGGATCGTCGGCTTTAAAAACGGCACTTCCTGCCACCAAAACCCTTGCTCCGGCTTCCAGTACTTTTCGGGCATTTTGCAGGCCAATTCCACCGTCTACCTCGATGATAGCCGGACTGTTTCGAACGATGATCATATCGTAAGCCTGGCGAATTTTCTGCAAGCTCTGGTAAATAAATTTTTGCCCGCCAAAACCAGGGTTGACGGTCATAATCAACACTAAATCAAGGTCTTCGATTACATTTTCGAGTACGCTGACGGGGGTGTGTGGATTCAACGCAACGCCCGCTTTGCAGCCCGCCGCCTTAATCTGTTGAATCACCCGATGTAGGTGATTAGTCGCTTCTGCGTGCACCGTAATTCCGTGAGCGCCCGCCTCCGCAAAACTCTCGATGTAGCGCTCTGGTTGCTCGATCATCAGGTGGACATCCAGGTACTTTTTGGCGTCTTTCGCCACCTGCTGAATGATGAACTGCCCGAAGGAAATATTAGGCACGAACATACCGTCCATCACGTCGAGGTGAAACCAGTCGGCTTCGGACTCATTAATGAGGGAAATAGCCTGGTCAAGACGGCGAAAATCAGCGGCGAGCAAAGAGGGAGCGATGAGGTGCATGGTATGATTGTCTGTTAAGCACAAAGCTACGCCAAAAGTGATGGTTAACGAGTGCTTCTCCAAAAAGTCTCGTTGCCCAACAATCGTATAGCTTTTGTGCTGAAAAAGAAGGAAGTACTTACCTCTAAATGCAAGAAAATGAAATCCTTCTTATAAGGATTATGTGTTCAGGGAGAATTTGCACTTTCTTTCCTTCGCTCGTATTTTGATCCTTGAAGACGTTTTTTAATAGGTATATTTTAATTTGCCATTACTTTAATATTCGTAATTAAAATACTCAATATCTAGCCTACACTTTTCTGCGATTAAGCGCTGGCTTTCCTTAGTGTAAAAATCGTGATAATCCTTATTTGGTGTGTTGTTTAAAATCGGAACTTTTTCTGGAGGCATACTGAATCTTTCTTGAATTTCCAGAACAGCAGCAGCATAGTTCTCATAGCGGAAGATTTTATCCACTTTTAATTTTCCTTCTTCATTCGTGAGGTAGTCAATCGAATTATAGTGAAAATATTGTGTGGCGAAATCAGATGCTGCGTCTGATTTTATAAACATTTCAAACCTTTTCCTCTCTTCAATGAGACTTTGGGGTTGGTTTAAATTTATTAGCGAATACCAGGATAAAATTCGCTCCCATGGGTTTCTTGTAAAACCAAAAGAATAATAGTCTTTATGTGTGTCAATTAAATAAGACTTCGACGTTCTTGCGTTTTCATGTTGAGTAAAGTAGGTGACTTTTTTACCCGAATGATTCTTTATTAAGTTACCAATAGTGGAACCGCCAGTCCTGTGAACATGTATGAATAATAATTTCGCATGGTCTGATATGATCATTTTATAAATTAGTTGTTTTTTTTAAAAAAATAATGCTCTAATGAAGCTTACTTAATTGCTATTTATACTTCCGTGGAATGAGCATTGTAATAATATCATACATGATTTTCCGGTTGGCAATTCCGGTGATGTTTTTCGGGTTGCCAGGTAGGGCAATCGCAAGCTCTGGTAACGCGAACGCTCGAAGGTCCTTCCAGGACGCTTCGAGGTCCGCTTTGCCTTGTTTAAGGGACCTTAAAGCGTCGCGGCGGAGAGCTTGCGATTGCCCTGAGTTGCTAGGCTACCACAGCCTCACTTTAAAAAGTCTAGTGTGTACACCAGCGGAATCAGCCCCGGCATCTGCTTCAGGTGCCAATGCCCTGGCTCGCCAGCGGGTATGGAGTCGTGAAAGCATTTATAAGGGGAGTAGTCATACTCCTGAAAACCCTTAAGGGTAAGACCTGCTCCCAGCAGGGCGGTAACAACGGAACTGACGGTATGGTCCCAGTTGACCTCCGTGCCGCGCACCTCGTCACTGCCATCGGTATAGCTGGAGGTCATTTCTTCCACAATGGGCTCGGGGTTAAAGTAAGGATATTTGATGGCCGTGCGCTCGTCATTCCAGAGGTAGGCCATGTTGTGAAACTCGGCGAAGACGAATTGGCCGCCGGGTTTGAGGTAACGGGCAACGATGCCAGCCCAGCGATCCAGATCGGGAAGCCAGGTGATGGTGCCATAGCTGGTGAAGACGATGTCGAAGGTCTCCTCGAGATGGTCGGGCAAAGAATAGAGGTCGCAGTTGATAAAGCGAGCGTCGAGATTGGCTTTATTGGCTAATTCGCGGGCGGCGGTGATTGCCGCGTCACTGAGGTCAACGCCGGTAACGGTGGCGCCTTGGCGGGCGAAGGTCAGGGTGTCCTGCCCGAAGTGGCATTGGAGATGGAGAATCTTGAGTCCGGAAATTTTTTTGGGCAGAATGGCGAGTTCTGGTGCCTTAAGACTGTCCTGGCCGGCCAGCCAACCTTCTACGTCATAAAATTCGCTGGTCAGGTGCGCTTTTGTGCGGGCATTCCATTGTTCCCGATTCAGGGATAGGTAATCGATCATGTTGTTTGCTTGAGTGTCGCTAAGGTAAGGTGACGAGGTAACGAATTAGTTTCCGGGCGCCGGAGCGCGGGTGCATTGGGAAGGTTGAAGGGCAGGCATTAGTCGGCGAAAATGTTCTTTCCGTCGAGGGAAGTCGATGGTACAAAAGCTTTTTTGTAATTTCGCGTTACGGGCATAGCCCACTGACTTACTGTATGGCCAAAGCAAAGAAAAAATCCACCAGACAACTCGGACTTAAATTCGGGTTGAGCGACGAGCGTATCCCTAAGCTCTTCGGGCTACTGCTGTGTTTTTTCGCCATCTACCTCTTCGTGGCTTTGTTCTCCTATTTATTCACCTGGCAGGTGGATCAGGACAGGGTATTGCGCTTTAGCTGGAAGCTTTTGCTCAACGACGGGCCTACGGTAGATAACTGGTTAGGCCGCTTAGGGGCTTTCCTCTCTAACTTTTACATGTACTTCCTCTTCGGGGTGCCCAGTTTCTTGCTGGTCTACTTCCTCTGGCAGTTGGGCGTCAACCGGCTGCGCCGGCAGTCCATTAAGCCAATGGGGAATCTGTTCGTTAAGGTAATGCTGGCGACCATCGGCCTGGCTGTCTTGCTGGAGTTTGCCTTCGGATCATTGACGCAGTTCCCTCTCGGTGGCGGGGTGGGGAAGTACCTGGTGAGCCACCTCACGGGCGTCCTTGGCGGTTTTGGGGTTATATTATTGTTACTGGCGCTGGTGGGACTTTACTTGGTTTTTGAAGCCCGGATTGACTTCAATGGCTCTCCACGACAGATTAAGAATGATGTCGTCGATCATTTTTCGGAAAGAATTCGCTTCCGGGGCAAAACGCCCCCTCCCCGTCCATCAACTTCGCCTAAGGCTGGTGCCGTTGCTGACTTTAGCCCCGCCATTGCACCTGCGGCCGCGCCCAGAAAAGCACCTACCTCTTTGAGCCCAGGTGATGGATCGATGTTTGAAGTGGATGGCCCCGACCTTCCTTCTGATCGGGGTATTGAGCAACTACCCGGTGAACAAACTTCACTCCCTCTGGAATCGGTAGGTGATCTGACCCTGGTGGGTAAAGATCCGCTGGCCGTTGGGTCTGACAATCTCATCATCGCTGATGGTGATCAGGGAATTGATACGAGCCTGGCCGTTACGGAGGAGAACAAGAACCACACGGAGCCCTACGATCCTACGCTGGATTTGCCGAATTATGCACCTCCACACCTCGAACTCCTGCTAGATCGCGAACACGGTAAGGCCGAAGTGGACCGCTCAGAGCTGGAAGCGAATAAGGATCAGATTATTGAGACCTTATTAAACTATAAGATAGAAATCACGAAGATTCGGGCTACCATTGGGCCGACGGTTACGCTCTATGAGATTGTTCCTGCGCCTGGTGTCCGGATTTCGAAGATCAAAAACCTGGAAGACGATATTGCACTCTCTTTGGCGGCCCTTGGCATCCGGATTATTGCCCCGATCCCTGGCCGGGGAACCATTGGTATTGAAGTACCGAATAAAAACCCGCAGATGGTCTCGATGCGGGAAGTGATTGAGAGTGAAAAGTTCCGTACAGCCAAGATGGACCTGCCATTGGCATTGGGCAAAACGATCAAAAACGAGGTACTCATCGCTGATTTGGCAAAAATGCCTCACTTGTTGGTCGCGGGTGCTACCGGACAGGGTAAATCGGTCGGGATCAACTCGATTATCATGTCGCTTCTGTACAAGAAGCACCCCTCTCAGGTGAAATTGGTCATGATTGACCCTAAAAAAGTCGAGCTTTTCCCTTATGCCAAGCTGGAAAGCCACTTTTTGGCCTTCCTGCCAGGTCAGACGGAGCCCATTACGACAGAGACGACTAAGGTGATCCATATTCTCAATAGTCTTTGTATTGAGATGGACCAGCGTTATGACCTATTAAAGAAAGCTTCTGCGCGAAATATCAAGGAGTACAACGAAAAATTTGTGGCTCGCCGGCTTAATCCGGAGAAAGGACACAAATTCCTACCTTTCATCGTTTTGATCATTGATGAATTTGCAGACCTTATAATGACGGCTGGTAAGGAAGTTGAAATGCCGATCGCTCGTCTGGCCCAACTTTCCAGAGCAGTAGGCATCCATTTGGTCATTGCGACTCAGCGCCCCTCAGTAAACATCATCACGGGTGTCATTAAAGCCAACTTCCCCGCCCGCATTGCTTATAAGGTGACGGCAAAAGTAGACTCCCGTACTATTTTGGATGCCGGAGGAGCAGACCAACTTATTGGTCGGGGAGACATGCTGCTGAGCAATGGTGGAGACGTCGTTCGCCTGCAGGGCGCTTTTGTAGATACTCCTGAGGTAGAGGAAGTTATCGACTTTATTGGGAATCAACGTGGATACGTAGAGCCTTATCTATTGCCTGAATACAATACGGACGAAGAAATGGCGGGCTCCGGCGGGCTAACCTATGCCGATCTGGATGATATGTTCGAAGATGCTGCCCGGCTGATCATTCAGCAGCAGCATGGATCTACTTCCATGATTCAGCGCCGACTAAAGCTAGGGTACAACCGTGCAGGTAGGATTGTGGATCAAATGGAGCAGCTAGGTATTGTTGGGCCGTCTCAGGGCTCTAAGCCACGCGAAGTACTTGTTTATGATGATCAAGAACTGACGCGCTTTATCGACGATTTGCGAAACCGAGGCTAAGGGTAATTAAGTCAATTGCTTTGGCTATTTAGCAGTAGGATTACGTCCTTTATTCGTGCCTTTATAGGTGTCCAAACAGTTAAAGCTGGATTCCATTACTATTTTTTCGTAATCTATTACCAATAGTTCAATACTTCTACTTACTTTTGGGGTATCTTATGTATTGGGCCCATTGCCCTATTAATGTAATCTCTAAGAATTTTAAGACGACAATATGAAGAATCTACTACCTGATTGGGGCCGTTTGGCCCTGTTATGCCTGCTGTGTTTCAGCGGGTTAAATGTTTTTGCACAGGATCCCTGTGACATGGACACAGAGGCACCAACCATCTTGGCTCCGAACATGCTGAATCTTGAGATTCTGACCAGCAATATCGCTGAAGCTTGCCCAGGAAGCACATTCATCCAAGACAACATTTTAGGCCAAGACCGCACCGTTACAGAAATTATTGAATTCTGTAATGGCTTACTGGTTGATGGCGCTGGCCTTGATGAGAACTTCATCATGTCTCTTTTTGACGACAACTGTACGGCTGACGGTGATCTCATCGTTCGTGTTAACACGGCTGACTCTGAGATTCAGGCCGATGGCTCTGACCTCATCACCTTAACTGGTGTAATCGTTGACGAAGCGGGTAACGAAAGCGTAGAAGACATTGTTACGGTTCTTCTCGTTGACGACATCGATCCCGTTGCTGTTTGT
>CALIGP010000085.1 GCA_938021455.1 uncultured Lewinella sp.
AAGTGGCAAGCAATTTCCAGTAGCCCTCGTTTACAGCGGCCTTCATCCCAAAAGATGAAGGCCGCTGTTGCTTTTGAGCTAAATCACTACGATTGCTGTCAACAACATGTAGGGTAAGTGCTTTTGATGGAGGGTTTAAAGCACCGTTATGTCAGTCTGACGTAGTTCAGGAGTCCGTCAGTAATGAGGTGATTTTATGGCCGTTCCCAACTTTTCCAGACCCCACCTAAGGCAATTTGTCGGTTCTTCTAAAAGGTTATACCTTTAGCAGGGATGCAACAGTTGCTAAAAGTGGCTTAGTAAAGCGCTAATGATTAAGGTTGTTTTCAACACAAAAACTATTATCCATTAAAAAGAAAGACTATAATCTTTATGAAAGAAATGACCTTTAAGGAATTAGGAGAAAAGACAGGAACGGATAAGGTTACTCATCATGGGTACCACAGATTTTACCCTTTATTTCTTGACCAGTTAAGAGATAAGGAAATCACTATGCTCGAGATAGGAACGGAGGAAAACAAGTCACTCTATATGTGGCAAAATTATTTTCCTAAAGCAAAAATTTACGGACTGGACATTGGAAACGAGCTTAAATACGAACAGGGCGAAATTTTCAAAGGAGACCAGTCAGACGTAGAGGTCCTTAAAGACATCTCAAAAAAAATGGGCGGTAAGTTAGACTTCATCATTGATGATGGTTCTCATGTTCCCGAGCATCAGATTCTCGGCTTCAATTACCTGTTCAATAATGTTCTCAAAGAAGGGGGCGTCTATATCATTGAAGATATAGAAACAAGCTACTGGAAAAAAGGAGCCTTATATGGGTACATCGTCAAAAAAGGGTTAGGCCACCCAGAATCTGTAATTGAGATTTTTAAAAATCTGGTTGACAAGGTCAACGACGAGTTTATAAAAGATAAAGATATTTTCGGAGATTCTCCAATTGACGAAAAAGTCAGAAACGAGATCAAGCTGATTTCTTTTCAATATAATTCAATCATAATTTTGAAAAAGAGCAGTGAAGACCGGCCATTTGAAAATCGCGACTACCGGCTTGGTATGTTCACCTAACCATCCTGATTAGTAGTGGTCTAAGAACGCGCGCTTACGGTTTAGTGAAATAGTACTATAGTGAAATAAGAAACCTATTCCCCTTCGTTATAACGATGAGGGTAGTTGTATTCGTTAATCTAAGGATGCCGCACAAACGGGGTCAACAAAAGAACGGCCCGGAATAACCTTCCGGACCGTTCTCAAATTACTCAACAAATTCTTTGGGACTTACCGTCCATGGATTTTCATGTTGATAAAATCCTGAAGGGTTTCTCCCTTATCTCGTCGGGCTTTGATGAAGTCAGCCGACACACCATGAATACGGAGGTTGACCAGCATTTTCATGGGAATACCCTTAAACCCAACTTCCCGGAAGGAAGCGGCGTACGCCGGACTAACACCATGAATACGGGCATTGACGAATTCTTGCAACGTCAGGTCATCGTAGCCCATGCTACGGAAACCAGACACCAGGTCAGGACTGACCCCGTGGATCATAGCGTTCTTTACCTCCCCCAGGTCACTCATATCTAGCCCGGAACGCTTAAGTGCGGTTAGACGGTTACGGCTTAAGCCATGAATTTTAGCATTGGTGGCGTCCTGCGGGCTCAGGTTTTTGAAGCCAAACTCCGAAAGCATACTTACATACTGTGCGTCCACGCCATGAATACGGAGGTTCTTCGCTTCCCGCAGGCTAAGGTTGGTGAACCCAGCCTGACGAAGGTCAGCAATGCCAGACACGCTTACACCATGAATCTTAGCATCCACGATTTCCCGGGCAGAAAGATTACCATAGCCCAGCGCCTTTAGCTCATCGATGTATTCCGGATCTACGCCATGAATTGCCATGCTCTTCATTTCGTCGAATGAAAGATTGGAAAAGCCCGCCTTAGTCATACGATCGATATATTGAGGATTGATACCGTGAATCTTAGCCTCAATCAATTCCTGTAGACTAAGGTCCTGAAAGCCAGCCTGCGCCAAGGCTTTGGCTAGGCCTTCACTCACACCGTGAATCTCTAGTTCAATCATTTTATCAAAGCTTGGCTGCCCGTAGCCTAACCTTTTCATGGAAGTTAATCTTTCATCAAACTCTTTTTGATCTTCATAGAAGATGGCGAGCTTCAGTAAATCTTCGTGGCCTGGCTCGTAGCCAACGGATTTAATATAGCGGACGTATTCTTCGCCCATATCCGCCATAAAAAACAACAGCATTTCCCGTTCTTTATAGCTACCGAATCCTTCTTTTTTCAGGAGGTTGACAAAGGCAGGGTTTTCCGCAAAGCTGAAATTCCCAACACCATCGTTCTCTTCAAAAATACCTTTTAGGGTCATCGTTCCGGAGGAGCGCTTGATGGTAAAAATGCCCATAGCATTACGAGGAAGATTACCCAACTCGGCCAGATCAAAACAGCGGGAACTATTCCACTGATAGTTATTGTCATAGGCATTGCTGCGGGACATAAAGTTGAAGCAGATATCCTGTCCTTCAATCAGGGCTGTCCAGCTATTCAGGCTATTTTCCATGCCCTCAGGTACATCAATTTTCATATTTGGCACTACCACGGGAGCGGGGTTTGGTACGGGAGCAGGAGCGGCTACTGGATTAGGCAACGATACGGGCGCTACTACAGGTGCAGGGGCGGCCAAACCAGAAGCATCCATCTCCGCCAAAGGGGCTGCTGGTTGCGGAGGTGTAGGTGTTGCCACCACCATGGGAGGTATCTGTGCCGGAGAAACAGGAGCAGCTGGTGGTACCGGAGACTGCGCCACGGCGTTAAACTGCAACATCGATAAGAAAAGTAAAGGAAGAATGGTTAGGTACTTCCAGCCAGAGCGGGTAGAGGATTTTTTAGATTTCATCATGGTAATACGCTTTTCGAGAAAGTTTTGGTTATAGCTGGCCACCAGGCCATTGGGGAAATTGGGCACCGCGACTTTTACCAGGCTCAGCTGGTAGCTTTCGGGGTCATTGCCGATCCGGAGCATTTCTGCATCCGTTAAAAATTCAAGGTTGTGCTCAATAGCAGAGCGGTAGAACCAGGCAAAGGGGTTAAACCACTGGAAAATCACCACCAGCTCGGCCAGCATTAAGTCCACGCTATGCTTCTGGCCTACGTGAATTTGCTCGTGCTGAACGATCTGATGAAAAGTATCAGGATCGTAGCGGTCGGGGTTCAGGAAAATGCGGTTCCAGAAAGAATAAGGGGCATCGTCTTCGCGCATCTCCACCAGGCGGAACCCACCCAGGTCGTGGCCCGGGTAGCGGATCATCCGTAGGAGCAATTGCCCAAGTTGCACCAGAAAGTTGAGGCCGAAGACCAACACACCTGCGAGGTAAACCCAACGGAGAATCTTTAGCCAGTCGATGGGAGGTGCTGCGGGAGCTACCGTGCTGGCGGCCGAGGCTGTTGCCGGTTCAACGGACAAGGGTTCCGCAGTAATCGTAGGCTGCTTAGAAGTAGTCGCTGGCTCCGTTACAACCATCGTCTCGGTAATGGAGGCTGCTACTTCAGGAGTTTCCTCCACTTTTAATACCAAGGCCTCTTTCAACGACCAGGCCGCTGGCATGGTGATCAGCGGTAGCGTCAGGGAGCCCGCCAGACAGGCTAACAAGACCCAACGGTTAAGCCGGAAATGCGTTTCACTGCGCAGCAACAACCAGTAGTAGAGGAAACAGGCCGCTAACAGCAAGCCCGCGTGTAGGAGGTAATTCATTTCTTCTGGTTTTTGATCATTTTCAGCAGACGCTCTACATCGGCCTCGCTAAGCTTTTGCTCCTTAGCGAAAAAGTTGACCAGCTTGAGCGGGGAGCCGTCAAAAAAGCCCTCCACCACATCACCAACGGCTTTGCTTTGGTAGTCTTCCTTACTTACAATGGGAAAGAAGCAGTAGGCATTACCTTGCTTTTCGAAGCCAACAAAGCCTTTGTCCTTGAGTAACTTCACCATCGTAGAGACGGAATTATAATGGGGCTTCGGGTCCGGTAAGAGTTCGATGATGTCTTTCACGAACCCTCGTTCCAGCTGCCAGAGGGCTTGCATGATTTGGGCTTCGCGTTTGGCTAACTTCTGCATAACTACTAATTGATTAGTACAAAGTTAGTACTAATGAATTAGTATTGCAACTAATGGATTAGTATTTAACATTTGAGCCTAAGGTAGCAGGGCGCCGGAGCGCAGGTGCAAGGGGGGGCAAGTCGGTAGATTGGTAGTCGGTAGATTGTAGAGCAGCAGGCAGTAGATATGCTCTTGGACCTCCTCCCTACCATTCTACCGTCTACAGCTCTATCGTCTACCAAATCACCTTGCTCGCTCAAACACCAGCGTCTCCCCCAGGAAGGTCTCATAATAGCCGAAAAACTGCCGGTAGGCCCACCGCTCGGGGAATAGCTCGAGTGGGTGGAAGGCTTTGAGTAAGCGTACGTTTGGGTTCGTGCCCTTCAGCAGTGCCTGCATCTGTTCGCACTGGCCCTCGGGGCCGGGGTTATAGATCTCCGTTTCGCAATTGGGCCAGCCAAAGGGTGTTGTCATACTTTTGGCGTAGCGGCGGAAGTAGGATTCGTGAAGAACGGCGTAGTCCCAGTCCACATCCATGAAGTACCAGGTTTTCCGGAGGCCTTTATGACCGACGTAGTTAGAAATGGCGATAGTGGCATCCGCCGGTAGTTCGGTGGCAATCCACTCCCGCATGTCATAGCGGGTGTCGAACCAATGGTTGCTCTGGCCAACCAGGGCGAACAGGAAAGTATAGGTCACTACCGCCGCTGGCAACCAGGGTCGGCGCCGTCGCAGCCGACTCAGCCCGTAAGCCGCCAGCAGACAAACGGCTGGCATAAATACATTTACCCGACGGACGAAAGCGGTGTCCACCGACCAACGCACCAGGAATTCGCTCAAGAGCCAGCCAGCAGCGTAGAGCAGTATCAGTCGTTTAAATCCTTGCTTTTGCCACCCTCCCCTTTCGGGGGCCGCGCCATTGGCGCGATCGGGGGCCATTGCACCTGCGGTCCCGCGCCCCCTACTGAGCTTGCCGAAGTGCCCAGCTTTTACTATTCGGATTACGCCATACATTGCCAATACAAACACGGGTAATCCAATCCCCGCCAGTACCCCGGCCGGATAAACGATGAGGTTATCCCTGAAGTGATTGTCCACCGGGACGCCGTTGCGATTCAGTTCGCTGAGTGTTTGAAAGGTCGACTGTATGCTACTCCAAGACCAGCCGTACGCAAAAGCAATTACAAACGCAGCTAATAAGCCCAGGGCCAGAGCGATGAAATACCAGGGGATTCGCTTTTGAATGGCGAGATATAACAGCAGTAAACCGCCCCAGCCCAGTGGCAGGACATCAAACTTAAAGGAAAGTGCTCCGGCCACCCCGAGGGCGAGCCAGATCATGGCACGAACATTCGGCGAGCGCAACAGTTGGAAACCACCCAGCAGCGCGAGGTACACCCATAAGATATATCCGCTGGCCGGCAGGCAGTAATGGCTGTAGGTAGCGTTTACGTCGCAAGCTGCCATTAGGAATGCCGCCACAGCGGCGGCTGGTGGATCGAGGCCGCTAACCCGACCAAGTTTATACACCACAATAATGAGCAAGAGCGCGAATAAAGTAGATAGCTGCCGACCCAATAAAATAAAACCGGCGAAGGAGGGTACTTGTCCGCTCAATCCGTACCAGCCGTAGGCCGAGTAAGCCATCAAGTGACCATAGCCCCGAACGTTCCAGGGGGCATCCTTGTAGTTGCCTACTTTTTCTCCGTTGTAGAGATCGTTGAAGCGAGTGGTGGCGATGTGGACGTGCTGTCCTTCATCAGGTTCAAAGGTCTGCCAGCTCGCTTTATGGTCTTGGGTAAACCAGCCAGGGACGCGTAGCGAAAGGCCCAGAAATAGCGCCAGTACTAACCAATATTTGGGAGACAAACCGGCAGGCATCAGAGGTCGTAGAAGTAAGTCTTAATCCAAGCGTAATGCTCCCGCCAGTTACGCAGAATCATCAGTACAAAAATAATCACCGCGAAGATCAGAATCAGACGGGCCTTCTTGCCGGTCTCGGAGTTACGCTCACGACGGCTTTTATAGCTATGACGGGTAGACTGTTTTGGCATAAGACGAAGATAGTAATGTAGTTTGGTAGTTGCGTTGTAATGGCGTGGTTACGGCATAACGACCAAACTACTTTGAGGTACAGTCTCTGATTACACCATCTCTGCGAAAGCTTCCCAGATAGCGCCCTCTGGCAACGGAGCGGTGTGCTCTATTCGCTCTCCCGTGACGGGATGGTTGTAGGCGATGCGGTGACTGTGCAAGTCAATGTGTCCATCTTCATTAGATCGCTTGAAACCATACTTAGCGTCTCCGCGAAGCGGGCAGCCGATCGCAGCGAGTTGCGCCCGAATCTGGTGCTTACGCCCCGTCTTGATCTGAACGGCCAGCAGGTGGTAGCGATCGCTGGAGCCCAGCACTTTGTAGTGGAGCTCTGCAGCCTTGTTTCCCGGAGCCGGATTTTCTTCAATAACGGAGCGATTCCCTTTGCCGTTACGTAGGTGATGGATGAGTGTAGCCTCCTCTTTTTCCGGGCGGTTGGCCACAATGGCCAGGTAGTGCTTGTCTACGGTCCCGGCTTTGAGTTGGCGCGTTAGGGCCGTCTGAGCAGAAGGCTTCTGCCCCAGTAAGACGAGGCCGGAGACGGGGCGGTCCAACCGATGGATAAGGTAAAGATCATGCCGAATGTAAGCAGCACCTAAACCCAGCAAACTGGGATCTCCCGTCTTGTCGGGTTGTACGGCCAGGCCCGCTGGCTTATTGAAAGCAATCAGCTGGTTGTCTTTATGCAAAATCCAGTCGCTGATGCGACCTTTAAATCGGGGAGTATCGGCCATAATTCAGGGTAATTCTTCGTAATCGATATAATCCGTGTCGTTGTCCGGTTGTTCGGAAATTTCTACGGTGTCATCGTCCACTCTGGGAGGTGGAGGTGGGCCCTGGTTTACCTGTGCCTGCACACCGGAATACCACTGGTAACCCCGGTAAGCCAGATAGACTAACGCGATGGTGATGATGAGATCCATGGGGCAAAGGTACGGATCATGGACTACTCGGATCGCGAATTCCTGGATCGCGGATTACGCGGATGAACGCGGATATTTAATCTGGATATTCTTCCGTGCAGGAGAGGCATTGTTCAAGGCCGTTTATCCTAGATCGCGGATTACGCGGATGCGCAGGTCTGAATTTCACACCCGAAAATCTGGTACTAGGCTCATCAGTTTCCGTAATCGTTCCCGCCGTGGCTCCGTGAGAGGTACCAGCGGAACTCTCAGGTGGTTTTCACAAAGGCCAAGCATGGATACGGCGGCTTTGATACCGACCGGGTTACCTTCTACGTAGAGTAGTGGGTGAATATCCAGCAAATCATAATTGAAGCGCCGGGCGGTGGCAAAGTCGTTGTTGAGAGCTGACTTTACCATCTGGCTGAAGTGAGCCGGCAGTGCGTTAGCAATAACGCTGATGCCGCCGTGGCCTCCCATGGCGATCACGGCAGTAGTCAGAGGATCATCACCCGACAGTACGCCAAAGTCTTTATGGCAGTGTTTCAGAATTGCGATGGACTGCTCCAGTTTTCCACTGGCCTCCTTGACGGCCGCAAAATTCTGCGAGCTCTCCGAGAGGCGCAGTACCGTTTCCGGCAATACATTACTGCTCGTCCGGCCAGGGACGTTATAGATAATGACGGGCAAGGGGCTGGCGTCCGCCACTCGCATAAAGTGCTGGTAGATACCTTCCTGAGGGGGTTTGCTGTAGGCCGGGCTACTAGACATAATGCCGGCTACACCGTCAAAATTATATTCCTTGATTCTATCCTCCAGCCGTTCCGTGTAATTTCCTCCGAAGAAGCCCGCGACAATGTCTACCCGTCCGTCCACTTGACGGATAGTGAAGTCCAATATCTCCCGACATTCCTTTGAGCTTAGGGTAATGGCTTCTCCCGTAGTACCGAGGCAAACGATGTAGTCAACCCCTCCGTCAACTACGTAGTCAATGATCTGCCCCAGGGAGGGGTAGTCAATAGAATAGTCCGCGTTGAAAGGGGTGATAAGGGCAACGCCCGTTCCGCTGAATTTAGGTAGTGCTGTTTGCATTCGTAAAACTGAATATTTGCTCGATGGCGGTTAATTGGTCCCGAATAGATTCTGCACGACTGGCGTCAAATTGTAAATGGTAGGGGGTTTCGACATCTTTCTTGAAAGGGCCTACTTTTAGTGCTGCCCGCTGAATAGTCGCCAGGTAATCCAACTCCTTGTGAATCACGGGCCCTAAGCGGAAGAGCAAGTCGCAATCGACTCTTTTAATCTCTACTAATGATTCTTCTTTTGGTATTCCATACCAGTTGAGACTTTTGGGAGAGATGACCGGAAAGCCAAAGTTGGTTTCTCCTACGTCTTGGTTGAAAAAGCCTGCAATTTTTATTTTCTGCCCTTGTTTGCGATGGGAGTCTACCCATTTATCAATTACCTTACGATCAGCTGAAGAATCTGCAGGGAAGAGGATAAGTATACAGCGAGCATTATCCGTATTTATCGGTTGTTGGCTCCCATTACCTTTAGGAGAAGAACGGGCCATCTCTTCTTGCAGTTTGCGGCGGAAGAGCTTGTCCTTTATGTCGCTGAGCAGCCCCATCGATTAGTCCGTATTAGCCACGTGACCAATGGCCGCATACTTCTCAATGCGCTCCTCGATCATGGTGTCCACGTCTTTTTCCTGAAGGACTGCGATGGCTTTTTTGAGTTGCTTTTTCAACGATTTAGCCATTTCCTCCGGGGCGCCGTGAGCGCCGCCTTGAGGCTCTTTTACAATTTCGTCAATGATACCAAATCCGAGCATATCCTCGGCGGTTAGCTTTAGTGCTTCAGCGGCCTGCTCTTTATAGTCCCAACTGCGCCAAAGAATACTGGAACAACTCTCCGGACTAATGACTGAATACCAGGTATTCTCGAGCATCATGACGTGATCGCCCAGGCCAATGCCAATGGCGCCGCCACTTGCGCCTTCTCCAATGACGGCACAAACAATGGGCACCCTAAGCTGGGCCATTTCAAACAGATTACGGGCAATGGCTTCCGCCTGTCCACGCTCTTCTGCTTCAATACCGGGGTATGCCCCCGGTGTATCGATCAGGGTTATAACGGGAAAACCAAATCGTTCCGCCATCTTCATCAGCCGAAGAGCCTTACGATACCCTTCCGGGTTAGCCATACCGAAATTTCGGTATTGTCGCATTTTGGTGTTAACGCCTTTCTGATGACCAACGATGACCACGGTCTGGCCGTCCAGGTTACCGATTCCACCAACGACTGCTTTGTCATCTCCGTGATACCGATCCCCATGAAGTTCCACGAACTTGCGGCACATCTGCTCAATGTAGAACAGTGAATAAGGTCGTTCCGGGTGGCGGGAAAGTTGTACGCGCTGCCAACCATTGAGGTCGCTGTAAATCTCTTTGCGCGTCTGACGAATTCGATTTTCCAGTTCCTGGATCGTCTCCTTCATATCTACCACTCCGTCTTCTTCCACCTGGCGGACTTTCTCCAATTGCTCATAGAGCTTTTCCAGGGGGCGTTCAAACTCGAGAAATACCATGGGCTTGATTCGGTTTTTGAGTAAAGCGGGGCAAAGGTAACGTTTCTGATGTAAGTTGCAGGTTGCAGATTGCAAGCCTACAGGTTACACCTTGCAATCTGCAACTTTGTAACCTGCTCCTTACCGTAGTTGTACGTTAGCAGCTCCCAGTAGTCCAAGATCAGTAAAAATCTGCGCACGGTAGAAACCTGCGGCTAACTTTACGGTCAGCTCATGGGTAAAGCTAAGCCGTTGGTTTTTCTCTACGTTTACGTCTCGACCTTCCAGCGCGATGAGATTCATCGGCGCACCGTTGACAATAGCAGTAGCCGTGACGGGGTTTTCAGAAGTCACTGGGGTGCCGGATTGATCCGTCAACACAAAATAGATAGGTCTTACGCCTAAGTATTCGTCGGGCACGTTCGTGAGGTCAAAGCTAACATTGATCCGCTTTACCCGGCTGGCATTAGAGGTAAGCTTGGTACCCTTATTTCCACGGAAGAGATCTACCTGAAAAGCCGAGGCTTTAAAAGCACCAAGCGTCATTTTTTCAATCTCCGCTTCCATGCTCTTGGTCATGGTTTCCAGGTTAGTTGCCTTCTTCTCCATTTCGTAAGCTTCCGTTTTGGCGGTGCTTAGGTCCTGACGGAGGACAACATTAGTCTTGCGTAATTCAGCATTCTCCGTCTCCAGTTCCGCCAGGTTACGCTCCAGCGTGGCCCGAGTATTGATCAGATCCTCGATCTGAACCCGCATCTGATAGGCTACTTCATTATCATTTTTGCGAGACTTCTGCGCCTGTCGCATGCTATACAGCGCGCGCTTGGCTTGCTCCTGAGCTTCCGTCAGCTGTCCACGCAGTTCTTCGTTATCAGCTGCAGCTGTTTCGAAGGCAACACCAATACTATCGACCTCTAATCGTAGCTTATCACGAAGTAGGGCAAGTTGAGTAGCCTCAGCACTGATGGTCTCGTTTTCTACCTGCAACTCTTCGGCAGCATTGTTCCGGGTGTAGCCCCAATAGAGTGACCCGAGCAACAACAATCCAAGAATGATGGCTATGGCCGTTAGTGTTTTCTTATTCATTTTAGTTGATTTTCCACCACAATAACGCAAAGTAGCGGCATTTGATCGTAGTTCCGGGCATCAAATCCCGTTAAAACCATCACTTATAACCATCGCTTCCTACGGAACCACCATAACATTAGCCCAATGATGGTCAACATTACTGCCCAAAGGATGAAGTAGCCGTTGGATTGTCTCAACTCCGGAATATACTCAAAGTTCATACCATAAACCCCAGCTAAGAAGCTGAGCGGGATAAAAATGGTGGATACAATGGTAAGCGTTTGCATTACGCTGTTCATCCGGAAACTGATCTCACTCACGTACAAGTCATACAGCCCATTAGTTACATCCCGGTAGGTTTCTACCAGGTCCGTGACCTGGATGACGTGGTCCTTCAAATCCCGAACGAACAACTGAGTGTCTTCACTAATCAGCCGGTGTTCACTGTCCCCGAAGCGGTTGATCATCTCCCGCAGCGGGCTGGAGCTTTTTCGCATCGTAAGTAGCGCCAATTTCAGATTATGGATCAATGCCTTAGTTTCCACCTTAGGTTCCTGCATGATACTGGCCTCCAACTCATCCAGACTTTCTTCGATCTGATCCAGAGCGACAAAGTAGTTATCAATGATATTATCTACCAACGCATAAGCCAGGTAATCTGCTGGCCGGCTACGAATACGCCCATTGGCATTTTTCAAGCGATTTCGAACGGAGGCGAAAAGGTCTCCTCCGTCCTCCTGAAAGGTGATTACGGTATTCTCTGCCAGATAAACGGATACCTGCTCTACGTGAAGTTCTCGTTTTTCCCGGAAGTAGGAGAAGGCTTTAAGCTGTAACAGCACCCCCTCTTCATAGCTTTCCATCTTGGGGCGTTGTTGGATATCTACAACATCTTCCAGCGCCAGCGGGTGCATCCCGTAGCTAACACCCAATTCTTCTACCAGGTCCGTATGGTGAAGGCCCCGCATATCATACCAGGAAATCTTGCCAGTAGACGGATCATCCGGGATGGCATCAAGGGTCGTTACGGTAGTAAAGACTTCCGCGTCGTAGTGCGTCAAGTGAACGTGTACTTGCTCCATTACCCGCTCCCCGGTATAAACCATGGTGCCCGGTGGCGCACCAACGGCCTTCCGTACTTTAGGTAGGCTATCCGTAGCCGATTTAATTAAACGGGTGATCCTCATGGAGCGCAATATACCGAAACTGAAAAAAGTATCGCATCGGCCATCGGGAATGGTGTGCGTAAGAATTTACACGCTTGCCGCCACCAAAAAAGCCCCAACAACAAGATGTCATTGGGGCTTCTTCATCGATTCGTCTGGCAATTATCCACCAAAGTCATCAAAAGCAATATTCTCTTCGGGAACACCAAGTTCATCCAGACCCTGGATAACCGTCTGGTTCATCATCGGAGGACCACAGAAGTAGTACTCGATCTCTTCGGGTTCGGGGTGCTTGTTCAGGTACTGCTCCATAACAACGGGCATAATGTAACCTTTGAAGCCGTCACCTGGGGCGTCGATATCTTCTTTGATTTGCCAGTTATCTTCTTCGAGCGGGTTATCAAGCGCAACGTAGAATTTGAAGTTGGGGTACTCCTTTTCGATTTCGCGGAACTGGTCGATGTAGAACAGTTCTCGCTTGGTGCGGCCACCGTACCAGAAGGATACCTTGCGGTCAGTTGTCTTCAGGGTGTGGAACAAGTGGAAGAGGTGGCTCCGTAGCGGTGCCATACCCGCTCCACCACCGATGTATACCATTTCCTTTTGTGTCGGCTTGATGAAGAACTCACCGTAAGGACCGGAGATCGTCACCTTATCACCAGGCGTCTGGTCGAAAACATAGCTGGAACACACACCGGGGTTAACGTCCATCCAACCGTTTTTCGCACGGTCGAAAGGCGGCGTCGCGATCCGGATGTTCAGCATGATGATGTTACCCTCGGCCGGGTGGTTGGCCATTGAGTAGGCGCGGAACTGCTCTTCGTCGTTAACCATTTGCAGGTCCCACAACTTGAACTTATCCCATTCACTCTGGAACTTGTTAGCGTCATCGCCGTGATGCTCCGGGTGAGCGCTGATGTCCATATTCTTAAAGTCAACCGTGACCGTAGGAACATCGATCTGGATGTAGCCACCAGATTCGAAATCCATCTTGTCCCCTTCAGGGAGCTCTACGACAAATTCCTTGATGAAAGAGGCCACATTGTAGTTAGACTTTACGGTACACTCCCATTTCTTGATGCCGAAGATTTCTTCCGGAATCTGAATTTCCATGTCCTGGCGCACCTTCACCTGGCAGGCCAGGCGCTTGTGCTCCGCAGCTTCGCGGCGGGTCAGGTGGTTAAGTTCTGTAGGGAGAACGTCTCCTCCACCAACGGGAATATGGCATTCGCACATTGCGCAGGTGCCACCACCACCACAAGCGGAAGGAAGGAAGATGTTTTGGTCGGATAGTACGCTGAGTAGGTTACTGCCGGGTTGCACCAGTAAGGGGTTCTCCGTGTCACCGTTGACGATCAGCTTCACCTCTCCTTGAGGAACCAGTCGCTTACGCGCGGCCAGTAGCATACTGATAAGAGAGAGCACTACAACCGTAAAGACGCCAATAGCTGCAAGAATGGTTAGCATATTAGTCTGTTTTATATAGTAAGCCGGTTTTCAGGCCGACGGTTTATCGTTTAATGTCATTTTTCGGAAATCTACTGATAGACGCTCCGAAAAACAGAAACACTTACATTTTATTTACTCGGCGTGTAACCACCAAATACGGCCGGATCAATGCCCGAGAGTGAAAGGAATGCGAGTCCCATCAGCCCTGTCAATAAAAACGCCATACCCAATCCGCGCAGTGCCGGAGGAACGGCGCTGTAACGAAGGCGCTCCCGAATAGCTGCAATGGCGATGATGGCCAGGAACCAACCGAAGCCACCTCCCAATCCGAAAGCAATGGATTCCGTCAGGTTGTACTCACGGCTTACCATAAAGAGGCTGCCACCAAGGATGGCACAGTTTACCGTAATGAGCGGCAGGAAGATACCCAGCGCCGCATATAAGCTCGGGCTGACCTTTTCCACCACCATTTCTACCAGCTGTACCATCGAAGCGATTACCGCAATGAATACAATGAAGCGAAGGAACTCCACCTCAAAATTCACCAGCAGAAACTCATTGATGAGCCAGTTGATCGGCATCGTAATGCCTAGTACAAAAATAACAGCCAAACCAAGACCAAAAGCAGTCTGCACCGACTTAGACACGGCCAGGAAAGAACACATGCCAAGAAAGTAAGCCAGAATCATGTTCTCGATAAAGGCCGACTTGATGAAAATATTTATGAAATCACCCATGGGGATAGTATTGTAGTATGATAGTAGTGGAAGTATGGTAGTAATGATAGTAGGCAGTAATGATCGATATGACTTACTATCATACTATCACTACTATCGACCTAACCTACTCTAGCTAATGTCGACGAGTTTAGGATTACGGCTACGCTGCCACCAAATCATGACGGCAATGACGAACATGGCTGCTACGGACATCACCATCAGGTTGTTATTAGCGTACCACCAGAAAAGCGTATTGCCCCATTGGCCAGGAGTGGTGGTATCGATCCAGTAGTCTTCACCTGCACCAATGATAAACATTGGAATGGGACTACCCGCCAACAAGGTGCCCTTACCGAATAGCTCGCGGAAAAAGCCAACGACGATAAGAATCAGGCCGTAGCCTAAGCCGTTACCAATTCCGTCAAGGAACGAACGCCAGGGTTTGTTGGCCATAGCAAAAGCTTCCAGACGCCCCATCACGATACAGTTCGTGATGATGAGGCCAATATAGACGGAGAGTTGCTTGTATACCGGATAGTTAATGGCTTTCAGCGCTTCGTTCACCAGGGTTACCAATGTAGCGATGATCACCAACTGTACGATAAGACGAACCGCTTTCGGAATCGTATTACGCAGCAAAGAAGTAAAAAGGTTGGCAAAAGCACATACAAAAACTACCGCAATCGCCATTACAAACGATGGGTAGACAAGTGAAGTAACGGCCAATGCAGAACAAACACCCAATACCTGAATGGTAATCGGGTTATTGTCCAGCAGCGGATCCGTCATTAATACCCGCTCCTTTTTGCTGAACCAGGGTTCTTTTTCAGCGATTTTTGTCTCGGTGGTAGTTGCCATTTGATATGGTATTTATACGCCGGGGAAAGTAAATTTCCGTCGGTATTTTTTTAGTTTAGGTTCATGCTGGTTGTCGCCGTTTCGGCTTCTTCCATGTAGGGCTCGTAAGATTTGAGGCCTTTATATAGCATATCGGTTACCCCGTCAGCGGTTACGGTGGCACCGCTCAGTCCGTCTACTTCGTGGTTCTTGTCAATGGCACCTCCTTTACGGGCGGTTACGGAGACAAACTTACCCTCATCGTTGTAGATTTTCTTACCAACGAACTGGGCTTTCCAGGCAGCGTTGTCTTTGATTTCAGCACCAAGACCAGGTGTTTCTCCGGCATGGTCAAAGCTTACACCAGCAACGGTGTTCATATCTCCTTCCAGCGCGATGTTACCCCAGATGGCATCCCAGAGGCCGCTGCCGCGAACACTGAAGATGTAGAAAGATTGGCCGTCGAAGTTCACTTCGTAGACGGGGTACATCCGTTCGGATTCGGCTTTCTTACGTTCTTTGGCCATGTCGACCTCAATGGCCATCATACCTTCCATTGGCTCGCCAGTGGCGGAAACGACCGTCTGGTCCACCTGCTTTTCAAAGATCTCCAGCACCTGATCGTCACTCATAGAGGCAAGGTCCTGCCCGGCTGCCGTCAGAGGCGTGGAGATCGCCTCCAGAATCTGACGCTTATTGAAGATATCTTCGTTCTTGGAAGCGATGGGCTCCAGCACTACCTTCGAGCCGGCGAGTAGTGCGGCTACGACGACAGTCATGATCAAGGCGAAAGTATAGATATACGAAGTACTCATGGTTTCTACTTTTTGGTTATCGTGGGCGCGGTCGCAGGTGCAAGGGAGGTTTTCAGGAAGCAGAGAAAGGTAGTGCCCCTCCACTGCTCTTTTAACCCTTCTTCGGCACCTGCGTGTAGCGCCCTTATATAACGTCTGGCGATAAGGTTTTCCCCTGTCGCCTCGCAGTCAATTTCGTTATAAGGTGTTGGTGCTTCCTACTGGCTTCAGGTCCGAATCACCGTTCAAGATCTGAATCTCACCTCGTTTGGTGATCAGGTCATCTCTCTGTTTGGCCATGTCCGAGGTGCGCTTAGCGCGGCGGTTCATATTGGCTTGGTAGACGTAGTGGTCGATCAGTGGCGCGAAAGTGTTCATCAGCAGGATAGACAGCATCCAGCCTTCGGGGTAAGCCGGGTTCATCACGCGGATGATCAGGCCCAGGAAGGCAATCAGGAAGCCATAGATCCACTTACCCGTTGGCGTGTCCGCACTCGAAACCGGGTCCGTAGCCATAAAGGTGATGGCAAACAGGAAGCTTCCCATCATCATCTGCCGCAGCGGGTGAATAGCCATGAATTTGAAAACACCAGGAGTGTCCGCCGTCAGTTCCGCCGGAGCGATGGCATTCATCATCAGAGCGGCCACCATGAAACCGATGAGGCCACCAAAGATGACGCGGTAGTCGGCAATCTTGGTCACGATCAGGAAGATCATGCCAATCACGATCAGCGGTACGCTGGATTCTCCGATAGAACCGGGGATGGTACCCCAGAACATTTGGCTTTCCGTGTAGTACATGGATACGCTTTCCCAACCACCTTTAGCCGCCAGGCCCAGGGGTGTTGCGCCCGTCCAGCCATCGGCTACCAGCATACCCCCTTCACCGAAGGTAGACAGGCCCAGGCCGTTGAAAATCGAGTCAAACAGACCATGCGCCCAGTTATAGCTTTCGGATGCAAAGGCAGGAACACCATCGAGGTCAATTTTTTCGATGCCAGACACCCATACTTCATCACCCGAGATCGTTGTCGGATAAGCAAAGAAAATGAATACCCGCGCCAGAAGTGCGACGTTCCAGATGTTCATCCCCGTACCACCAAAGGCTTCCTTACCCAGAATGACGGCGAAAATGATGGACACCGCCAGCCACGTCAGTGGAATATCCGGTGGCATAATGAGCGGAATCAGGGCGCCAGAGACCAGAAAGCCCTCCTCAATGGCGTGTCCCTTGCGGCCAGCGTAGATGAATTCAATGCCCAGGCCGACAATGTGCGTGACGACGAAGATGGGAAGAATTTGAATCAGGCCGTAAATGACCTTAAGGTGAAAACCCTCGATCAACCCAGTGTGCTCTCCAATCGCAGTGAAGTGCTGGTGGCCAATGTTCCAAGTTCCGAAAACGTACAGCAGCTGCAGGGCCAGTACCACGTGCACCATCAGGCGCTTAAGGTCCATACCGTCTTTGATATGCGTTCCATCAGTAGTTACAGTATCTGGCTGAAACAAGAAGGTATAAAAACCATCGAAGACCGTATGAGCCATCTTGTTCTCCTTGGCGGGCTCAAACTTCTTGACAAAATCGTGTAATGCTTTCATATTGCTATTCTAGCTGAGCCAATGACCGTGGCCATTGGCATTTTTTTCAAAATTTATCCCTGCTCCATCATGGTGGTGAGGCCTTCCCGAAGAATGTTCTGTAGCGGCTGCTTAGACACACAAGCGAACTCAGCGAGTGCAACATCTTCTTCTACGAGTTCGTAGATACCAAGTCCTTCCATTGCCTCAAAGTCATTGACCATGATGGCCTTCATGAGTTGCTGGGTGTAAATGTCCATTGGCATTACCTGCTCATAAACATTGTTAACAACGAAGGCACGCTTCTCACCGTGGGTGTTGGTCGTAGCCGCGAAGTCACCGAGGGTCGGGATGGTAGCCGAAACGGAAGCCCGTGGCTTCAGAGGAAGCAACCAACCAAAAATTTCTGCTTCGTTGCCTTCTTCCAGTACAGTAACCTGATTCTTAAAGAAACCCAGGTAACCCTCAGTACCAACCGCATCTCCGGTCAGTACGTCTCCGCTGATGACACGGACGTTGTCCAGGGTGTTACCCTTCAACAATTCTCCGAGATTGACGCCGGCGTAAGTCTTCACGTGACGGGGCGCATCCAGTGGGGCGCCGGTCAAAGCCACTACACGTTCGCTGTTGTAGCGGCCGTTCTTCATCACTTCTCCAAGAAGAAGAACCGTATTGACGTCCAGCGTCCATACCGTATTTTCTCCGTTCCCAACCGGGTGGATGTGGTGCATCTGCACGCCCACATTACCTGCCGGGTGAGCACCCCGGAAGTAGCGCTTCTCTGCACCAGTAATACCGGCGTAAGGAGTGGTACTGTCCTGTCTGCCGTCAAGACCAAGGTAGACGAAACCGTCCGTCAACCGACGAAGCGTATCCACGCCTGCCTGGAAGACATCTTCGCGGCCAGCGATGGCCAGGTTCATATCTGCGGCCAGTGGGGCCGTGCTGAAGGTAGAAATGAAAATGTCACGGGGCGTTACGTCAGGATTAGCCACTACGTTGTAAGGGCGCTGGCGAATGCCGGGCCAAACACCGCTCGTGAGCAGAAATTCCACCAGGTCTTCCCGGCTTGCATCCGCCGCCGGTACATCGTAGGAACGACTTACCTGATCTTTATCCGCCAGAATCACGATGTTGGCGATGGACCGCTTCAGGCCACGGTTCACTTCAATCACTTCTCCGCTTACGGGAGCAGCAAACTTGATGCGGCTTTTCTTTTTGTCGTAAAAGACAATGTCACCGGCTTTCACCGAGTCACCAACCGCAACCTCAAGTGCTGGAATTGGCATCAGACCGATAAAGTCCGGCGGCATAGCCGCAAAGCGGGTAGCAACCGTGTCAGAATCTGTGGCTGATGAGGCGGCGCCTTCAAGCGGAATGTTGTACCCTTTGTTGAGAGTATACACGTGTTCGTTTTCCAGGTAAGCGGGCTTACTCTTGCTAAACAGCTCACTCAGCTTAGGGTAAAGACCCATATTCACTTTATCACCGTTGATACCGGATTCGTTCGACTCGATAACCATGAAGTTATCGGCGACACTAATCACAATAAAAAAGAAGATGAGAAGCGCTACAGCAGCAAGGCCATAGAACAGGATATTTCCTCCGTTAGCAGAAGCCTGGGATTGAAATGTGAGGTTGACCAGCAGCATCAAAAAAAGGTAACTGGCAAGTCGCTTGGTAGATCTCATACGCGTGGCGGCGTTAAATCAAGAATGAGTAGCCAAATCTGGCAGAAATAGTCATTGAAAAACACCGTGTGCCCACAATATTTTTCAACTTTGCCGCAAAGTTACGACATCGTAGGCTTCTAAGCCAGTATACTCTTTGCTTGTTGATTAAGCAATGTTATTTAGACTCAATATAATTAAAGTAAAAAAGGGGGAAGGGAGAAAGGGTTTAGGGTGCATCTGCCCTTCTTGTACTTTACCCTTTCTTCACTTACTCCCTTACTCTTTACTCCCTCTCCCCCACCAAAGTAACCAATTTACAGGCTCCACCTTTAAATTCCTCCCGCAGCGTAAATCGGTCAAAAAGATATTTCCAGGTTTCGGTATGACAAATGACGACGCGCTCATCTACCGAAAAAACAGCTGGTGCTCGCTGAGTTACCACCACGGGAGGGTTAATAGTACCTACTTGTTTGAGATCAACTTCCTGGCCTGCATAGCGGGCCCTTTCCACGTAAAACCGGGCGTTAGGGTTATAATTTTTCGTAACAATGGTATAGGGCGGTTGCACTTGCTCTTCCAGTCGCATAAAGTCACGGAAAGGAGCTTTGCTGTAACGGGTTTCCACGTAGTCGCGCGGGCTAAGCACCCGTTCCACCACCTGGCTCATGGGATAAGCGAAGAGGCCGGCTACTAACGCCACCCCTACCCATCGGCCAGCTTGCCCGGGTGTATTTCTGGCCATTATTTTCGCCAGTCGATATAAGAAACCGCCGGTAAGCATCGCTAAGGGGGGGAGTGCCGGACTCTGATACCAGTAGAGCTTAGTTGCAGAAGTGGAGACAACCACCAATGCTCCCACCCCCGCTAGCAAACAGAGCATGGCGGGTTTACGCATATCGGGCTGATACCAGCTAAACACCGCTGCCGGCAAAACGAGGCTGAAGAAAACACCCCCGGCGGGATCCTTGATCAGGCTGCCAAAATAAAAATACCAGGGATGCTGGTGCCCTTCGGTCGCTTCATTAAATCGTCCACCTAGTTCATTCTCCGCCACTAGCTGCAGGTAGCCAGGGTCAACGTTTTCCCGGAGAAAGTAGTAGCTAACGGCAATCGCAATACCAATACCAATAATGCCGTACAGTTTGGGGTCGAGTAATTTTTTTCGCCCCTCAGCAAAGAGCAACAACCAGAGGCCAATGCCGGGGAGAATAAACCCACCGGCGACGCCCTTCGTCCAACCCGCCAGCGCTACTGCCAGCCCTGCGAGCCAGAGCCATTTTGTCTTATCGCTATCCACCCATCGGTAGAAGCAAATGATCTGCGCCAGCTGAAAGAGTATAAGTAGCGCATCAAAATCGCCAGAGCGAGCACCATGATTACCCATGAAGTGCCAATTGCTTACCAATACCAGACTGGCCAACGCACCAACCAACGGACTACCCCAATCTTTACGTGCCCACCAGGTAAACAAGCCGCAAAGTAACAGAGTGGCTAAAACGGACGGCAAGCGGATGGGTAACTCTCCCGGCCCCAACAGCTTAACCCAAAAGGCCTGGCACCAGACAAGGATCGGGGGTTTG
>CALIGP010000086.1 GCA_938021455.1 uncultured Lewinella sp.
TATAATCTAACTCCATCACTTTGCCCTTCTGGATAGCAACGATCATGATCTCCTTTAGCCTGGACTTAAGGGTTTTGTAAGCGGCTAATTTTCGATTTGCGGTAGGGCCATAGAGTGCTTTAGCCGCATTGTCCTCTGAAAGATCAGGGTCCTCAGCAAGTTTGATCAACTTTCGGGTTAGCGAAGCCCCGTTCTTATCATTTAACCGATCCAGAACCGCCTTTTTCCCCGCCACCGCCAGCAATTCTCGTAAAATTTTCATGAAGTGAAGATAATAGATCTACCAGACACTTCAAATTCAACCTTCTTAAAAAGCTCTAAATCAATATCTTATCAAAAAAAAATTGATAAAAATGATGAACTGTAGGGCTTACTAACTCGTGTATTCTGCCGCCAGAACTACCAAAACCCCACCCTATCTTTGTAATGTCTTAAAGCGTAAGGCAAAAGAAAAGTGTTATCCGGCCATCCTATACGACGCCGGATCTTATGTTTGTTTCGTGTTGTTCATAGCGTTATTATTCATAGCATTATGCGTAGTTCACCATGGTAAAATGTTTGGCGGGTCTTAACCCCCCAGACATTGCACCATGGTGTTTTTTGTTTGTGCATAACCCTACTAATAGCTAAACGCTATGGGCTGGTCCAAAACTAAACGCCTTAAATATAAGGGCCACTATCCTTTTTTCAAGGATGTGGCCCTTCATTTTTTGTATAAAAAGGTGAATATCTGGAACTTAGCTTGTTATCAGACGTAGTGGGTTCTGCCAATGATTCCGCAGGAATCACGGCCAAAACAGGTATTGTTTGTAGCGGCAAGGCATGCCTTGTCGGTACAATTACCCCTTTTAGTCACCCACGGTTCCTACGGAACCGTAATAAAACCGGGACGGAACACGCCCTATTATTAGACGGCAATTGGGCGTTCCCCGATCAGGGCTTTCAGCTTCTTACGCGCTAGGAAAATCCGGCTTTTCACTGTTCCGATCGGGATATTGAGGTATCCGGCAATCTCCTTATACTCGTAACCCTGATAGAACATCAGAAAGGGAACCCGGTAGATCTCATTGATAACCTGTAGCTTGTTTTCCAGTTCTTTCAGGCTCATCTTTGCCTCTCCGCCGTTAGCAATTGCTCCTCGGTTCTCTACGGCATACAAGAAACTCTCCACCGGCTCATTTACGTGGCGGCGGTTCTTCATTTTACGGTAGCGATTGATGTAAGTATTCCGCATAATGGTAGAAGACCAGCTTTTGAAGTTTGTCCCTTCCGCAAACTTAGCCCGATGCTTGTAGGCACGAAAGGTCGTCTCTTGCATCAGGTCTTGTGCATCCTCATAATTTTTTGTCAGGCGAAGCGCAAAAGAAAAAAGGATATTTTCAAAGCGGCCAATCTCGGATAGGAACTGTTGATTCGTCATCATTACTATGGGTTTACTTTTTTTAAGTCGTTTATGCCAACCAGAATAACAATAACCATGCCAAACTCTTAAATTGCTGAATATCAACTAATTAATAAAATTATCAGCAAAAAAACGAGTACTTCATTTCACCAACTCATGAAATACAGTAAGCTAAGGGAGCTTACTTTCGTTTTTCTACTTTGATTTTGAGGTCGGTATTTGCCAGGGTCCCAAAAAAAAGCAAACTTTGGCTAAACACCCGACTCATTTATGGATTCTATAAGCCCGGTTAAGATGCCAGGAAGCCGAGATCAACCTTCCTGGCTAAATAAGTGAAGCCTAACTAATCATGAGTAAAATTGACATTATCAACGACACTAACATTCCTTCCTTACTCAGCAGGGAAGGACTCACGGTCGTATTAATGACTTCCCCCTGGGACGGCAACGGAATCATCATGCGTAGTATCATGGAAAGCATTTCCGGCAATTTCTCATCGGTCGATTTTAGTCAGGCAGATTATGAATCCTCGCCTCAGTTGGCCAGATTGTTTAGCCTTTTATCTCCACCGGGGATTCTGCTAATCAAGGAAGGAGAACTGATGCACAGAATCACTAAGCCCGTAAGTGCCGGCAGAATTAGCGAACTCATCAACGCCAGCGTTGAATAAAACCCATCCAATAGTGAGTAACGATATTTTCAAAGTATTCATCCTGGAAGACATGGAGGCTGACCTGCTGCTCACTAAGCGACAGGTCAAGAAGTTTCTACCCTCCGTTCTCTTTGCCGTAGCAAGAAACCGAACGGAGTTTGAAGCCAAACTCATTGAATTCCAGCCAGACATTGTTCTTTCGGATTACAACCTCCCAGACATGAACGGGCTGGAGGCACTACTCTACGTCAGGGAACACCTGGACAGTACCCCCTTTGTATTCATCACCGGAATCCTTAATGATGAGGAGCGTGTAGCCGAGACTATTCTCAACGGAGCTTCTGGCTACTTGTTGAAAGAGAATCTTCAGCGCCTCCCCCCGCTACTGGCTTCCGTATTGGAGAAAAATGCGGCGGTCCTCCGTCACAAAGAGGAAGAATGGGAACGCCGCAGGAAGAATCAAATCGGGATACAGAAAACCATTGCGGCACTACGGGAAACAATGATTCCGGGTAAGGAAGAGCTATTAGAAACACTTCAGGAAGTCTTTGATAATATTCGCTAGCTTTCACCTACTGAAATCTTACCAATAGCTACATTTGGTAGTTTTTACTGGTTAAACACCTTTTCAAAGCTATCGAAACGAACAAAAGCCTTGCTCAAAGCGATTTAATAAGAGAATTGCGGATTTATCGATCCCTCCCTATCTTAACCGAATTCCCAACAACAACTAATTATGAGTAATCAAGATAACAGCAATAAAGGATGGGCCCTTGGATTTGGCCTGTTGGCAGGCATCGCCGTCGGCTACTACCTGAACAGTAACGAAGGACGGGCTATGCGACGTAAAGCCCAAGTTCAGTTCGATGAATATGGCAACCAGATATCTGAGTATAGCCACGAAATGTCTGAGCGTGCTTCCGCGATGGCAACTGACGCCCGGGAAAAAGGTAAAGAGTACATCGACCAGGCTAAATCTTCCCTCGAATCTGGCAAAGAATGGGCTAGCGAAACGGCGGATAGCATTAAATCTACCGTAACGAGTAAAGCACAAACACTCCGCGACTCTGCTAGCGAGGCAGCCGACGGAGTAGAAAGCAGCTTTAAGCGTGGCATGGAAAAAGCCAAGTCAAAAGCACGCAAGGCCTAATCAAGCCTTTTAGGTGACTAAAACAAGGAAAATCCTTTCAGCGGCCGCCGGACATAACTGTCGCGCGGCCGCTGACATTTCACCCGCAAACCACTGACCACACATGAAGGCTAAAGAAGAACTTCTCGAAAAAGCGGGAGAGACTTATGGCTACATCAATATTTTGATGGACCGTAAAGTAGAACAATACAAGCTTGGTGCCGCCGAAAGATCAGCCAATGCTATATCAGGAGCCATAACGGCCGTCATCTTGGGCCTACTTGGCACCCTGGCCTCCGTTTTCGGTCTCATCGCCGTTGCCTTTTACATTGCTGGTGCTACCGACTATGGTAATGGCTTTGGAATTGTGGCCCTTGCAATCCTCTTATTGCTGCTACTCCTGTTTCTACTGCGCCGGGTAATTATAGTCAACCCCGTCATCAGAAAAGTTATCAACCTCTTTTTCGCCGAAAAAACGCCCTCTGACAAGTGAATAGCTCCTCCAATATTACCAGCCTAAGCGACATACAGGAACGTAAAAAGCAACTTGAGTCCGAGTTAGACTACTCCCAAAAAGCGCTAATAGAAAGTGTAACGCCCGCAAGTGTTTCTGCAAAAAATTTCTTGCTGCAGGATCTGGTCGTTCCAGCAATAGGTGTTGGAGCAGCCTTATTCTTAGCTTCCAGGCTTATATCTAAGCGGCAGAAGAAAAACAGTCAGGTACACGAGGAGTACATAGAGACCGTTTACGATGGGTATTCCAACCCATCAGCCTCCAAATCTGATCACCAGCGCCCGGTGCAGGAGAGAAAGATCGAAGCAGTAGAAAGCCCTAGGAAAAAGCGGCTTTCTTCTCTCATCAAACTAGGTAGTGTTATAATTCCTGCTGCCCAAGCCATTATGACTGCCGTACAGGATAGTAAGGGTACCAAAAGGCAGTAACTTCTATTATTGCTGGTTATGACAATGGCCTTTCCGCTTTTTAGTGCAAAAACAGGCACAATAACCACATCGTCCGCCCTGAGGGGCTCGTTCCAATTATCTTGAGGGCTTTCAGTAAGTGGAACACCCTCCTCATGCATCATTTGATTTTTTCTGTTTCCAGACTACTCCATTGTGAGCTTCACACTCCGGAAGGCCTCTCCATCGGTACTCTACACGATATCATTTGCAATAAAGACAGCGGAAAAATCACCTACCTGATTATAGAGACGACTTCTCCTGAACACCTTTTTGCGATACACCATTCCTATTTCTACCTTGGTGAGGAAGAGGATGAGATCATCTTTGACCAAAAGTTAGGAAGGGAAGATCACTCCATTTACCTTGACCTTCCCAGAAACTACGTCAGCAAAATTATACTTAAATACAGGGACTTCCTCCAGCTTATCTTACCGAACCTAGCCGTAGCTGGTCATCGTAGCGACAACGAAACCTTGTTTTGAGATAAAGTATAGTGGGCTACCTTAGCGGCATGCCAATGAAGGTGCTCATCATCCGTTTTTCCTCCATCGGAGACATTGTTTTAACCACCCCGGTTATCCGGGGGGTGAAAGAACAGCTCAATGCCGAAGTACACTTCCTCACGAAGTCCAGCTTCTCCGCAGTTTTAAAAAACCATACCGGAATTGACCGCTTATGGCTCATTAAAAAGGACATATCGGAAGTAATCGATGCCTTGGCGCAGGAAGATTTTGATCACGTTATCGACCTCCACGTCAATTTACGAACCCGAGAGCTAAAAACCCGCATTGCCCTTCACCAAACCCGGCACCTGCGGTCGCGCCCAAAATGGCATGCTTTTGCTAAACTCAATCTGGAAAAATTTCTCCTTACCCGATTCGGGATTGACCGATTGCCCGAGGTGCACATCGTCGATCGCTACCTGGCAGCCGCAGCCCCCTTAGGAGTTACTAATGACGGAAAAGGGCTTGATTATTTCATCAGTCCGGAAGAGGTCGTTAACCTTCAGAACGAAAAAATACCGGCCAATTACGTAGCCTTTGTCATAGGAGCCGCTCATGCTACCAAACGGTTAACGGAGCAACAAATGATTGACTTTTGTGCGGCTCTCCCCCACCCCATCGTACTACTCGGTGGGCCAGCGGAAAAAAAAACGGGGGAGCGTGTTTCGGCTCAGTACGAGCACGTAATTAACGCTTGCGGTCGCTTTTCTTTAGGCGGTTCGGCAGATCTCGTTCGGCAAGCAGCCATTGTCGTCACCCATGATACTGGCCTGATGCACGTCGCAGCAGCCTTCCGCAAACCCATCGTAAGTGTTTGGGGCAATACCGTACCTGCTTTTGGCATGTACCCTTACCTTCCGGGAAGGGAGGTGGAAGAAAAACAAAGACGACAGGAAGTCCTCGGACTTTCCTGCCGCCCCTGTTCTAAGATTGGCTTTGATCAATGCCCAAAGGGACATTTCCGCTGCATTAAAGAGCAAGACCCCGCGGCGCTGGCTGAGGCCGCAGCCGATCTACTCAGTGAAATACGGTAAACCGTTTGGTCTCGCTCTGGCCCCCTTTCCGATAGCGGAACATATAGGTGCCTGGAGGCAAATCCACAACTGACAGCATTTTACGATCTCCCTGAATGCTTCCGGAGGCAAGTATGCGACCGTTCAGGTCAATCAATTGGTACTCAGCATTCTCTTTGCCTTCCGGCAAGCGAACTTCCAACACATCATTGGCTGGATTAGGACGTAGACGCAAGGAAGATTCCGGGACTGTGAGTGCAGCTGTTTCAGGTAAAACTTCTGTCCCACAAGGTGCCCCTTCTGAAACGGTGACTCCCCGAAAATAGCTGTTGCCGTCTTCCGTACCTACATCGTGGTCTGCGGTAAAAAACAGGTAGGATGACGGGCCAGTGTAAAATTGTCCGACCGGAATCTGATAGTACTTCCATCTTCCATCGCCAGGATAGTTGTCAAAGTTTCCTATTCCCCAGTTTTGCGTCCCGTATAGGCGGAAAGTCAGATTAGCGGAAATGACGTCGTTATCGTCCATACCAAATCCATGAACCTCGCCTGGCCTATCGGACTTAAACCAGAAAGACACCCAGGTTTCTTCGGTTACTTCATAAGGATATTCAATGGCTTTCCAGGCGTTATTCTCCAGATAAATACCACTGCCGTCTTCCGAAACGGTAACCGTCCCTGCATCCTGATTGGGAGCATAAGACCCCGGTACTTGCTCGAAAAAATCAACTGTCTCGCAATCTCCATTCGGTGAAGGAGGCAAGTCCGGCAGACAAAAATCTATAATATCGAGTGTATCAAACTTACTGCCAATGCCCAGAATGGCTCCGGAAGAGTCAATCAACTCGTAGCTCCCCGTGCCATACTTACAGCATATGCCGTCGAAATCACTATCGCTGATGGTAAAGTTATAGCAACCATCCGGAACGCATATAGTATCCTGAATGAGTCTTCCGCTTTGCTTTTTAGGGTATGGGCCGCCACTAGCGTACAATTCACCGGTTTCTGCTCGAATTTCCCAGCTGGTCTCCATGCCAAAATCATCGAGTGTAAGTCGTAGATAAACCGTTTGTTCCTCACAGCTTTCCACCACGACCGGGTCCTCCTCCTCATTATTGTCATCATCGTCACGCTCGCAAGCTGCTTGAACACAGTTTTGTGCGCTGGCAACCCGGCCGGACATAACGGCCGCAGGCTGCGGGCTAAATCCATTCATAAAGTTGGTGCCTACGGAGCGTAAATGGCAATAAGACATTATGGTGCCTCCTTCGGCGGGAATACCCGGTGTGGCACAGTAGCCTTCCGTCCAGCCGGGGCAGCCATCAATGGCCGTCGTATCCCCATTCCAGACACAGGCATGAGTGTGTTGGCTCCCCATCAGATGCCCCAGTTCATGAGCAATAACCAGCGTTGACCAACTGTAAATGGGGACAACCGCAAAATTGGATTGGATACTGGAGAAGCTCATCCGAGCAGCGTTATAGGGATGACAGAGTCCATCCAGTACAGCGATTCCACCGCTGGCCTGATAGCTGACCAGCTGGGCAAGGTCCCCATTGAAGGTCTGTCGGTAATTCTGAAATTGGGTCAATAAGGTACTACTGGACGTTCCGGCGTAGGGGCTAACTTCGTCCCAGACGAAGATTTCACTGATGCGGAGATCAATGTCAATAGTTTCGTACAGCGTAGCTACTTCATTAAAGTTAGCCGCAATGTGTTGGGCGGCAGCGGATACACTTCCTTTATCGTAAAAGATATCATAATCTACCTCAAAATAGATATCAACACAGCCGCCCGTGGATTTTGCTTCTGTATTCCGGCCCAACTCTTTTTCTGAATAGGGAAGACCACTGTCAGGAGTAGCACATTCTAGTTCCTGGCGGTCGAGTAATTGACCATCTGGAAAAAGGACGTAGACCGAAGAAGGAGTTGATTTTTCGTTGGTTTTGGCCAGGCCAAGCGCGAGCCGTTCTCCATTAGGTCGGTTAAGGGTGGCCGTCATTTCGTTGTCCAGTAAGCTCAGGCTTACGCGACTGCCGGGCTCGCCGATAATTTCACCAACATAGTGTAGACCAAGGAAAGGTTCAACGAGAGCAACGTTAGTAGATGCTTGCCGGAGTCGCATACCTTGACGGAACAGGGGGCGCGGACGCAGGTGCAAGGTTAATTCACCAGCATTGACTGCCGTAACGGGCAGCGTGAGCGTCCAATCGGAGGGAGCAGCAGCTAAAAGCTGTGCGTATGATTCTCCGTCCAATTCCAATAAACCAAAACTACCGATTTCCTGCCTAAGAGACTGCGCTACGGCCGATTTACTTTCTGCCGTTCGGAATAGCTCCGGCGGCAGTGGTAGTTTATTTTGTGATTGAATTTGTGCGGATAGAGAGAAGGAGCACAACAGCATTACGCTGAGGTACCAATAGGCTTGTATGAGAGACATAATTAAACTGCGTGTAGAGAGTGACACGGCATTGGGAAAAAGAAAAGCAAGTTAGTAAATATTGAATACTTGCTTTTTAAATATGTAATTGGCTGATTGTGCAAAAAACTCTTAATCTGAGCGGCTAGATTGCTGAGCGACACCAAACATCGTCACAACCTGAAAATCAGCCAAAAATGGCTTCAAACCGGCCAAAAAACCAGTAAAATCAATAAAAACGGGTGTCTAAAAAGGCCTTGCTACTTTGCTTGGCCCTTTTGAAAAAGTGAATACGCAACAATCCGCAACGGTTCCTATTATTACAGCTTAGCGCTAAAAAAGGGGATTTTCTATTTAGGGAACGGTAGTCAAAAAAAATAAACCGGAGGCCCCAAAAACAGCACAGCCGCCATGAAAATCGTTTCGTGGCGGCTGCTGAACAAGATAAAAGTTAGAGTTTAGCCCCGATCAAATCGTAGCTCCTGAAGCACTACTCCGTTGTTCTTCTTGGCCACGTAGACGTAGACGCGGAAAGAACCGTTTTTGGTACTTAGTGTACCTATGCAATATTCGGCATCGTCTGATTTGGAGGCACCTTGGTGGACCTTTCCGAAGCTTGTAGGAGAGAACTTGGCAAAGAATCCGTTGAGGGCCTGTTTAGCTTCTTCCCGGCTATAGACGTCTTCTTCGTCAAGGATGCTGAGTTCTACTTCAGCGTCCATAGCTGCTACCAGCTGATCAATATCACCACCGCCAATGGCGCGGCAAACATCATCCAGGGCAACCGGAGCCTGATCAGCAACCGGGAAAAGAGGGCCAAGAAGGGCCATATATACAAAGAGCATAAGTTTCATGGGATCGTAGTTTAGGTCAATAATGGTATCTACCGGATGGTAGAAAGAGACTCACAAAAGCAATATCCGTTGATATTTTTGGCGCTTCTGGTCATCTAAACGACTGATATTTAGACGACTCGAAATACAAATGTCACTAAAAGAACACCTAACAAACGCCCCCATCACCATGGGGATTGCTAATATTTGGTTAAAAAAGTCGGTTCAAAACGCCAATTTCGGAGCCAGAGCCAAATTACTACCTTCGCCACGATAAAATAAAGAAACATGAAAACCGGAAAAACACTACTTGTAATTCTTGATGGCTGGGGAATTGGTCAACGACCGGAAGCCGATGCTATAGCACAAGCAAACACACCGGTATTTGATCGAATTTCCAAGGAGTGTCCCAACGCTACATTAGTAACTTATGGAGAGGAAGTTGGCCTACCAGAAGGGCAGATGGGCAATTCAGAGGTGGGCCATCTCAATATTGGAGCCGGGCGCGTAGTCTATCAAAGTTTTGCCCGTATAAACAAGGCAATTCGAGAAGGAGAGCTGGCTAAGCTGCAAGCATTGCAAGATGCCCTGACTTACGCGCGCGAATCCGGTAAGGCCGTGCACTTAATTGGTCTACTTAGTGATGGAGGCGTTCACTCTCACATCAATCACCTACTCAGGCTTACCGATATTGCCGCTCAAGCGGGAAACGATAAGGTTTTCATTCATGCTTTTACGGACGGTAGGGACGTAGCTCCGGACTCTGGCAAGGGGCATCTAGAGACCCTACTTAAGCATATCGATGGCCAATCCACTAAGTTGGCCAGCGTAAGCGGTCGGTTTTTTGCTATGGATAGGGACACCCGCTGGGAGCGCATAGAGAAAGCTTACGATGCCATGGTAAAAGGAGAAGGGAATGGTAGTACGGATGTGCTCTCCTCCATCCAGGCCTGGTACGATAGCGGAAAAACCGACGAGTTCGTCGACCCTATCGTAATGCAACAAGCTAACGGTAGCCCGATTGCCCGCATTCAGGAAGGTGATGTAGTGATCAACTTCAATTTTCGTACAGATCGCCCGCGACAAATTACCCGAGCGCTTACGCAGGAAGATTTCCCAGAACAGGAGATGCAACGACTTCCTGCTTTGAGGTACCTGTGTATGACACAGTATGATGAAAAATTCAAAGATGTAGAAGTCTTATTTCCCAGCAAGGATTTGAATAAGACCATGGGTCAAGTAGTAAGTGAAGCAGGAAAAACCCAGGTAAGAATTGCCGAAACGGAAAAGTACGCACACGTAACCTTCTTCTTCAGCGGTGGGCAAGAGGATGAGTTTCCTGGCGAAAGGCGTCTATTAATTGACTCACCACGAGACGTAGAGACCTACGACGAAAAGCCCGAAATGGGTGCTTACGGGATTACGGAGACAATCATAGAAGACATAAAGACCAACAGCCCGGATTTCATCTGTCTTAATTACGCGAACACAGACATGGTGGGCCATACGGGTATTTGGCCAGCAGCCATTAAAGCAGCCGAGATTGTGGATGAATGCCTAGGAAAATTGTTAGCAGCCGCTAAAGAACAGGAATACCACATCATCGTTATTGCAGACCATGGCAATTCCGACATCATGCGCAACGAAGATGGCAGTGTACATACCGCCCACACGACCAATCCCGTGCCGGTTATTTATGTAGGCCCTGATCAAGAGTTAAGCCTGAAAGACGGGGGTAAATTAGGGGACGTAGCACCAACCTTACTTGCCTTGATGGGCGTAGCCCAGCCGGAAGAGATGACGGGAATAAGCCTGCTTGCTTAGGTAAAGAGCAAGGAGAAGTCTCTTTCGTTTAAAGGCTATGTGAGCAGATCTCGTATCCGCCAGGCCCAACCTGCACTGCACCTGCGGCAGCGCCAGACACCTAAAAAGCTTCTCTAGGCCATTCATTCGCTCGAAATTTGCTACTCTTTCTTACCTTAAAGCCCATGCGAAACCTTTTCTTCCTCTTCCTGGCTTTAATTTCTGTGGCTGCCTGTCAACCTAAACCGGATACTGCCGGGCGGAGCCCAGAGGATCCGGCCGCGAATAAAAACATCACTGAAGTGCAAAAAGTACCCATCCCTTCCGCCTGGACCCTCGTTAGCTGTGAGCGGGACGGGAAGACCGTTCCTGCCGTCAATGACCGTTGCTTCATTGCGCTGCGCGACGGACAAATAGGTGGTAACACCGGCTGCAATGGCTTTGGCGGAGACTGGAGTGGCAGCCCAGCTAAAATGAAAGTTCCAGGGGTGATGGCTACAAAGATGTACTGTGAGGATGCCGCTGAACAGGAAGCAATGATTCTTGACATGCTCAACGGAACCATTGAGTTAGAAATGGTCAACTCTAAAACACTATTGATTACCTCTGGCAAGCAGCAACTTAAGCTTGCCAGAGACGACGGAAAACTGAAGCAATAAGCTCCTTTTTCTTCTTCGCTTTTTCAGACTAATCGAACGCCCCCTTTTTATGCCCATTTCTGACCATACCGTCCCAGCTCCTTCCAATGGCCAAGAAGATTGGCTTTTAGCCCTAAGTGCGGTGACTGGTACTTCCGTTGAGGAACGGGACGCTGACATATTGAAAACGGTAAGCGAGGGAAAAGCAAAAGGAGAAAGCCTTCGTCTTGATAAATGGGAAGTAGGTGCTTACATCGATTCTGGAGAAAACGAGGAAATCAATAATTATGCCCGAGCAGAAATCAAATCGGGAGCAGAGGCCTTGTTATTTCGCCTGTACCACCAGCCTGATGCGGAAGAGATTGCCAAAATTCTGGAAGGGATAGACATTGGGAAACAATCTTTGCACTGTACCCTTCGCTATCCGGGTCAGGACCCTGCGGAGCTTTTCCGGGATCTCGTCCGCTATTTACGCAGAGAGGGGCACCAACTAAAAAACATAGCTGGCTCGGTTGACTTTGATCCTTTACTCGATTGGTCAGAACCGCCCTTCCCCCCCTTGATCCGTCTACTTTATTTCGTTTCTCGTTGGATGCCACGCTTCCGGGTACTGCAGGTGAATGCTGCAGGTTTCAACAATGGAGTTCAGGAAGCTGACATTGAGCTGGCATTGGCGATCTCTAAAGGCGCATCTTATTTGAAAGAAATCGAAAAGCTGGGTTACCCCGCCGCGCTGGCCAACAATCATCTACAGTTTGCCTTTACGGTCGGATATTCTTTCTACGGAGATATCGCCAAGCTTCGGGCCTTGCGTGTCCTCTGGGATCGGGTCTTAAAAAGTATTGGCTTGAATACTATGCCGGCGACTGAAATTGCAGCACATTCGGATATTACAGTATTGAGTGATGATTCCCTGGACACGAGTCTTCAGTTACGAACACAAACACTAGCTGCCGCCGTTGGTGGAGCAGACATGATCTTTCTGGCTCCAGCGGACGGCCCCTTCCAACCAGCGACGGATGGAGGCAGAAAAAAAGCGCTACAAACACAGCTCGACACACAATCCGGGCAACTCCGTCTTCCGACTGATGCGGTTGACAATTCTTTCCTGAACGCCATGACGGATGCTCTTGTAGAAGCAGCCTGGAAACGATATCAGACCATCGAAAGCCAAGGAGGCTTTGCTTCTGCGGTAGAATTTTAAGCGTCATGCCCAGAACCCTTCTTCTTTTATTACTTCCATTGATCAGTTGCAGTGAATCTACCAGCCAAAAGATCGCTAGCTCTGAACCGGTTAATTCTTCATTAATGCCTACGATCACTTCTACTGAATGGGGCGAAAGCCCTGCAGGGAAAGCTACCTTGTTCCAACTCATCAACGACCAAGGCAACACCCTCTCGCTAACCAACCATGGAGGAATAATTACCTCCATTCTTATGGACGGTCAAGAGATGGTCATTGGCTTTGACGACCTGGAGAGTTACCTGGGAGAGAACCCTTATTACGGAGCCCTCGTTGGCCGCTATGGTAATAGAATTGGTGGCAGCCAGTTTTCGTTGGATGGCAACACTTTTACGTTGCTGGCTAATAACAATGGCAATCAACTCCACGGTGGCCCTAAGGGCTTCAATGATTATGTCTGGGAAGCAGACACCTCCACTACGAAAGAAGCCGCTATTGTGACGCTGAGCCATATCAGCCCGGACGGAGACCAGGGCTTCCCTGGAGAGCTTCGGGTTAGCTGTCGGTATGAGTGGACCAATGCCAACGAATTACGGCTACACTACGAAGCCAGGACCGACAAGCCGACCATCGTTAACCTAACTAATCATACTTATTTTAATATTGGCGCCGGAGAAAACATTTTGCAGCAGACACTTCAATTGAATGCAGATCGATTCACTCCGGTAAATGATGAATTGATACCATTTGGTGAAAATCTTGCGGTGATGAATACTCCTTTTGATTTTACCTCCGCTAAAGCCATTGGGCAGGATATTAAAACCGACCACCCCCAAATAGCCCTGGCGAATGGCTATGATCATAATTGGGAACTCAATGATTATGACGGAAGCTTACGGGAGTTTGCCTTGGTGACCGACCCTGTTTCCGGTAGGAAGTTACGCTGTTTCACTACTGAGCCTGGCGTGCAGGTATTCACCGCTAATTTTGCAGCGGGCCAGTTTATGGGTAGAGGAGGAAAAGACTTACCTACCTACGGCGCTATCTGCCTGGAGACGCAGCACTTCCCGGATTCTCCAAATCAAGTTAATTTCAAGACACCACGTCTTGACCCCCGGCAGGTTTATTCCACGACTACAGTCTATCGCTTTGAATAGGCGGGAGCGGGAGCCCGATAGTACTGCACCCTGGCTCTCGATCATCATCCCCACTTTGAATGAGGCAGAGCATCTACCTGCCTTACTGGAATACCTACAATCAAGCATTAAGCCAACGGAAGTTGAAATCATCATTTCTGACGGTGGAAGTCAAGACGGTACAAAAAAAATAGTCCTTCAACACAACCACCAGCTGGTATACTCATTACCTCCCCGATCTCGGCAATTAAACGATGGGGCAAAACTCGCTCGTGGCCGGCATCTTTGGTTTATTCATGCTGACACCTTTCCCCCACAGGACTGGCAAGTACATCTACAAGCCGCCACACATCAACTTTCCCCATCTTGTTTCAGTATTGTCTTTGAGCAACAGGAGCGAAGCTGGTGGCTCCGGCGCTATGCTGCAGGCAGTAAGTTTAATCTAATGGCCTTTCGTTTCGGCGATCAATCGCTCATTGTATCGGCTAGTCTCTTTCAGCGTTCTGGTGGATATAACGAGGAAATGTATCTTATGGAAGGGCATATCCTTGCTCGTCGACTAAAAAAATTAGCCGGTGGTTTCTACCTGCTACCTGCAAACGTGACCACCTCCGCCCGTCGATATTTCCGTTACGGAGTGATATATACCCAATTGGTATTCGTGCTAATCTTTTGTCTTCACTATTTCAGGATTAGCCCTTCAAGGCTTCTAAAGTTGTACTCCCGTGCCTTCAAATCTTCCTAAGAGACAAGAGAAAGGGACAGGATCGTTAAATTACGTAGGTAGGTATAGACCGGAAATTACCCTCCGCATCCCAGGTAAGCCGAAGATAGGCCGGAGGTAAAAATTCCTGCTCAAAACTATCTGCATCTGGATTAATAAAAAAGCTCGTGGGTGGACAAAGGTGAATACTGATATTTTGATGAGTCATCATTCGTCCGGTATGATAATGACCACAAAAAACCCGTCGACGACGTCCATCTGCCCGAAGAATGCTCAACAGCTTCCCCGTTTCTTTCAACGGATATTTTTCGTCCATAAAAGAAACTCCCATTTTCATGGGCGGATGATGAATGACGATGTCTGATTGAGGGTACTGCCCCAAAGCTTTAGTGAGCCAACCTAACTGTTCCTCGTCCACCATACCTGCTGAAGAATCAAGAAAGATGAAGTACCTATCTTTCACTTGCACTAACCCTTTGATCGGGTGTTGTTCATGCCCCTCCAGGAAAAAAGCATTACGCATCATGGCCCGGTCGTCGTGGTTTCCGGGCGTTAAATAGTAGGGCTTTTTCAGATCGTCGAGTAGGCTTCTAAGCTGATGATATACTTCCTGTACAGGATCATGTGCGCAAAAGTCTCCCGTTAAGAAATAAGCATCCGGGTCAAAAGAGCGACTGTGTTCCAATACTTGCTTGAATCGATCCAATACACTTAAGCCCATCAGGGGTTCGCCTGGGGCAAGTAGGTGCAGGTCCGTAATTTGAGCGATTTTAGTGTACACGACCGGTTAAAAGCTTAATTGATCGCAAATTAAGCATTAGTCCTGAATTCTATTTGTCCTAAGCACTGCTAAAAACTAGAAGTATACCGAATCAGCGGAGTAACTTGCCCAATATTCTTATTTGAGAAAAACTTTTGCCGTCGCTTTCGCGTCATTCCTCGATAGAACAAGCTTATCCTATGTCAATTCCGCTCACTAATACCTCCGCTGCGGGGACATCGCCATCCAAGTCAGCGAAAGGTATACCTGGTCCGCTTCCTAACCTGGAAGGTCAAATGCCTAACCCTTCGGAGAAAGAACTGTTGGGGAACATTGAGAACTATATTGGCATGGCCCGTATCCCAGTTGGGCTCGCAGGCCCAATACGCCTTCGGGGTGAATACGCTAAAGGGGATTATCACATTCCGCTGGCAACTACCGAAGGGGCACTGGTGGCCTCCTTTACCCGAGGAATGAAAGCCATCAGCCTGAGTGGTGGAGCGGTAACCAAAGTGATCAGTGAAGGTGTACAGCGTGCGCCTTATTTCAGGTTTGAAGACTTAACTACTGCTGCGGATTTTCTGCAGTGGATCGCAACGCACCATTCTGATTTTGAACGAATCACCGGAGAGAATAGCCGCTACGCTAAGTTAAGCTCCATTACGCCAACGCTGGAAGGGAATGCCGTCACTCTGATGGTTGAGTTTACTACAGGAGATGCCGCCGGGCAGAATATGGTAACCATCTGCACAGACCGCATTTGCCGGTTTATTGCCAGTAATTACCCGGGCCAAATCGTTGAATGGTACCTGGAGGTGAATGCCTCCGGAGATAAAAAAGCAAGTAGGGTAAGCTTCCGAAGCGTTAGAGGGAAACGAGTGTGTGCGGAGGTTATTATTCCCCGAGACATCGTAACTAGTGTGCTAAAAACTACGCCCGAGACCATAGATCGTTTTGGTCGGGCAGCCTGTTATGGCGCCCTGCAATCTGGCACTATGGGGGTTCATGCCCACCTGGCGAACGGGCTAACGGCCCTTTTCATCGCCTGCGGACAAGATGTTGCCTGTGTAGCAGAAGCTGCCGTAGGGACCGTTAGAATGGAAGTAACCGAGCAAGGAGACCTTTACGGCTCGGTTACGCTACCCAACCTGATTGTCGGAACCGTTGGCGGAGGGACGGGCCTACCTACACAGCGGGAATGTTTAGAAATGATTGATTGCTTTGGGGCGGGCGGAGCCCGGCGTTTCGCGGAGATTGCCACGGGGGTATGCCTTGCGGGAGAGTTCTCTATTCTGGCGGCGCTGGCAGCCGGGCATTTTTCCGCCGCTCATGAGCGGCTGGGGCGGAAGGGATAAGCACTCTGCTTTGTCAATTCATCCTTGCACCCGCGCTCCGGCGCCCTACTTGCGGTACTTATCCGACAGCCCCTTCCCTTCCCGAATCATAACTATTGCCTTCTCTAATCTCCGCTGCCGGGTTTCCTCCCGCTTAGCACCGGAGATACTTTCACAAAATTCTCGTTGTTTATAAGGCGGCATGGCGGAATAAGCGCTAAACAGGGCTGGTTCTTTCTTAAACACAGCAGCCAATTCATCGGGGATAACCGGTTCAGCCGCCGGTAATACTTCCATTTCCAGGCCCATCTGTTGATTCTCTAACGCTTCCTTAAGGAAGGAACGTACCAACTCTGCGTCCACCGCCTCCTCGGCTCCAAACCGTAACTGCCGCTGAGCGACCGTCTTCCCCGGGCTTGCGTTGACCAGCATACCGTCCGGATCGCTCAGTAGTGCTCCCTGGCTGAACCATACGCCAACGTAGGCCTTCGCGTAAAAGAGGGTCGCTACGTTCTTCTTCCCAATCGAATACACCGGCATCGCCCATTTAATAGCTTCGCTCAATTCACTCCGTTCCAGCAGGATTTCCCGCAATTGATGCAGACGCTCCTGCCAGTGAGCGGGCGCCTGGGCGATGTAGGCTTCGGGAGAAGAGGGCTTTTGCATATTGGGATAGTTGCTTGCTTAAAAATAATGACTTTACCGAAAATCTCACTCTTCCTCCAGCGCCAGTTGTTCCCGAAGTTGCTCGGGTGTAGGCAGCTTGCTCTTCATTTCTGGCGGCAATTCTTCAAATAAGCGATAAGTCGCCACGCCCAAAGGCCGGGTATTGGACTTCAGGGAGTATTCCACGATCACATCGTTCTTCTCTTTACACAGGATCATTCCAATGGAAGGGTTCTCATGGGGGAGCTTCATCGTATCATCAAGTACCTCCAGGTAAAAGTTCATCTTGCCAGCATATTCCGGGATGAACTTTTTCACCTTCAGATCAATAGCCACCAGGCATTGCAGTTGCCGGTGGTAGAAGAGAAGGTCTACCCAAAAATCACTATCTCCCACAGAGACGCGGTATTGCCGGCCGACAAACGTGAAGCCGTAGCCGAGTTCAAGGATAAAGTCACGGATACGGTCCATGAGTCGGTCTTCCAGTTCTCGCTCTTTGATTTCCTCCTCAATACCCAAGAA
>CALIGP010000087.1 GCA_938021455.1 uncultured Lewinella sp.
CTACCGTCTACTTAATACTTCCCACTCCCCCGTTTCTCAAAGGGAGGTCGTTTCGGTTCTACCACGGGCTTTTCCTTCATTGCTTTCAGGATTTCCGCAATGGCGCGTTCCAGCTGTGGGTCTTTTCCCGCCATCACTTCGGCGGGGTATTGCTCCACCTCAATATCCGGTGCTACCCCCTCGTTTTCGACGCGGTACCCATCCTTATCCCAGAAGCCGACGTTGGGTGCCGTTACGGAGCCACCGTCAATGAATTCGGGGTAGCCGAGTACACCGACCAAGCCGCCCCAGGTTCGCTTACCGATGATGGGGCCGAGATTATTCTTACGCCAGAGGTAGGGGAAGAGGTCTCCTCCGGAGCCCGCCGTCTCGTCCGTCAGCAAGACCTTCGGGCCCTGAATGGAAGCCACGGGTGCGTGCTGATCCTTGCCGTAGCGGTAGGTCCAGCTATTCTGGTAGGGGCGCATCAGGTGCTCAATGTAGTAATCCGCAATCTGCCCGCCGCCGTTGAAGCGCTCATCGACGATGATGGCTTTCTTATTTACCTGCGGGAAGAAGTAACGCTTAAAGTACTGAAAGCCTCCGCCACCAGTGTTGGGCACGTAGACATAAGCGACCTGGCCATTGGTGGCCTCGTTGACTTTAGCGATATTACCTTCCACCCAGTCCCGGTTCCTCAGGCCATATTCATTACTTATGGGCGTAACCGTTACCATTCTCGATCCACTGCCGTCAGCGTTAGGGCCAACTTTCAGCTCCACCAGTCGGTTGGCCTTACTCTCAAAGAAGCGATAGAAGTTGTCATTGCCCCGGACTTCTTCCCCATCTACGGCCAGGATGTATTCTCCTGTTTCTACGTTCACCCCAGGTTCGGTGAGCGGAGAGCGGAGGTCGCCGTTCCAGTTCAGACCACCATAAATTTTGGTGATTCGGTAGCGATCGTTCTCGACCTTAAAGTCAGCCCCCAAAAGACCACCGCCAACGCGAGTTGGATTATTAAGTCGGGTCCCTCTGCTTCCGAAGCGATGGTGACCGACACCAAGTTCTGAGCCCATCCATTGCATCACCCGGTAGAGATCGGGGCGGGTTTTGACGTGAGGCAGGAAGGCTTCATACTTCTTTTTCATAGCGTCCCAATCAACGCCGTGCATGCCTGGATCGTAGAAATAGTCCCGGTTAACCCGCCACATCTCGTTGAAGATATTGGGAAATTCCTTCAGGGGTTCAATCTTCACCTTCATGCCGTAGGCGTTGGGAGATTTCAGATCCTTAGGTGAAGGGCTACCGACGGAGGTAACGCCCCATTGCCCACGGTTCCCGACAAAAAGGTGATTTCCATCACCCGTTACCTCAAACCAGTTGGCGGGCATCAGTTCTTTGTCTTCCCGCTCGGAGAGCGAGTAACGATGCATTGATGTGCCGGCATCCGTTCGGGAGATGTAGAGCAACTCTCCGTCTTTGGCCGACTCCAGGTTATAAAAATTACCGTTACCGATGGGCAGATGAACGATGCGGGTTTCAAGGCCATCAAAGTCAATTTTTATCGAGTCGTCTTCCTCTTTATCTTCTTCCTCCCCAGCTTCTTCGTTGCCCTCTTCTTCAATCTCCTCCTCTTCAATCTCTTCCAGATCGTTACGGCGGATGAGGGGAGAGACTTCGTCCCGCTGCAAGGTCAATAGATACACGTCATTGGTAATTCGCATATCATTGCTCGACTGCTGAAACCAATTGATCACCGGGCCGGCATCCGTAGAGGCAGAGAGGTATAAGTATTTCCCGGAAGCATCAAAAGTTGGGTCGGTAACATTAGCCAGCGGGTCAGAGACCGTCTTAGACTCCCCCGTAGAAAGGTTGTAAATAAAAGCTTGCTCAAAGTTGGTTTCCGTAATTTTAGAGTAGGCCAGCCAGCGGCTGTCCTTTGACCAGGAACCGAACAAGTCCCGGAAATCTCCCGGAAAGTAAAAGGTATCCTCGTCTACTTTTTTGATCGTTCCACTTTCTACGTCCAGAACGTAGAAAGCACGACCGTTGTCCACAAAAGCAATCTTCTTGCTGTCAGGCGACCAATGCGGGAAAGCGTAGAACCCGGACCCCGACAGGGTAATGGCACGAGCTTTTTTGCTCACATTATCCCGGAGGTGAAGCGCGTATTCTCCGGAAGCATCCGAGAAGTAGGCAATCGTTTTACCGTCAGGGCTCCAGCGCGGGTGCGTCTCGTGTACGCCCGAAGTGTTGGTGAGGTTATTCACGTCTCCGTTTTTTACCGGTGCCGTAACGACTTCCCCACGGAAGTCGGCCACAATTCGCTTACCGGAAGGGGACGCACCGGCATGGCGGACGTTTTCTCCGCCGGAAACCCAGTAAGGACGAACGTCGATAATGTCCGTGTTAACAGTTACGTTGATTTGTTTCGACTTACCAGTCGCCGGATCCAACTCGTGTAAGTAGCCAGCCTGTTCGAAGATGAGTTTTCCGCCTCCGGCCTTTAGGCTGAGCACGGGAAAGTCCTTGAATTTGGTCACCTGCGTAACGGCTTTCGAGGCGGGGTTGAAGCGGTAGACGTTGAACTCCTGATTGCGATCACTGAGGAAGTAGACTTCATCTTTGATCCATTGCGGCTGGCTGTCGTTGCTCCCGCCTTCCGGCTTGGGGATTTCGACGACGGACTTATCGGACAGGTCCATCACCCAAATACGGGAGATCGTGCCGCCCCGATAGTTTTTCCACATGGAATAGCGGTCTCGGAGCGGGGTGTAGGCGAGGAACTTCCCGTCAGGAGAATAGACGGCATGATTGATGGTTGGGATGCCGAGGGGCTCTGCCTGCCCGCCGTCGAGGCCGATGGTGAAGGCGTGGGTAAAGGCTCCGGTAAATACGCCTCGGTTGGAGGCGAAGAGGATTTTTTTGCCGTCGGGGGTAAAGTCCCGAACGATGTCTTGTGATGGGTGCCAGGTCAGGCGTTTAGGAATGCCGCCCTGTGCGGAGACGGTGTAGATATCGAAGTTACCGTCGTATTGAGCGGTAAAGGCGATCGTCTTTCCATCGGGGCTGAAGACGGGAGCGGCTTCCATGCCTTCATCGATGGTTAGTCGACGAGGGTTGCTGCCGTCCCGGTCCGCAATCCAGAGGTCACCAGCGTAGGTAAAAGCAATATTGTTTTCGCTGATGGCGGGAGAAGAAAGCAGGCGAGTCTGGGCCTGAATCGTTAGTGAAGTGAGGCAAGAAGCCACAATCAGCAGGCATAATCTATGTAACATAGTGGTATGGGCTAAAATTAAGAAGGTCGGAAATTACGTGTTAAAACCTTGGTCCGAACCATACAAGCCCATTATTTCGACGAATGGAGTGGGCGCGGACGCAGGTGCAGAGATAAGGACGGGAAAGAGCAAGGGAGGGTTGCTTTTACCAACCAGCCGGCGGACGGCCCCTCGTTCCTCGGGAATCGGGCCGACGGCTTACCGTACTTCCCCTTGCTCCAAAAAACTCCGCTTAGCACCTGCGGTGAGCGCCCAAAAGCAGCAGAGAAGTTAAATTGCGGACATGAAGACCTTTCTCTGCCTCCTTTGCCTCCTGCTTTGCTTACCCCTGATGGCCCAGCAGCAGCACCAACACCATGGCCATGACCGTGGGATTCACTTCCCAGACACCGATGATTATCTCACCCTCGTGGTTGACCTCCACTCCCACAGTGTTTTCTCCGACGGCAGCGTATGGCCGGACATCCGGATTCAGGAGGCCGTCCGGGACAGCCTCGACGGCTTCTCCTTCACCGAACACCTGGAATACCAGCCGCATTCGGATGACATCCCTCACCCTGACCGCAACCGCGCCCACGACCTGGGCGAAGAACTAGCCCGCCCTTTCGACCTCATGGTCATCCGTGGCGCCGAGATCACTCGCAGTCTACCCCCCGGACACACCAATGCCGTTTTCATCGAAGATGCTAACAAACTTCTCATCGATGACCCTATGGAAGCTTTTCTGGAAACCAAACGGCAGGGTGCCTTTACCTTTTGGAACCACCCCAACTGGGTAGCCCAACGCAAAGACGGTGTTGCCGAACTCACGCCCATGCACCGGGAATTAATCGATAAAGGCCTGTTGCACGGCATCGAGGTGGTGAACGATCTGACTATTTCCAAGGAAGCGCTACAGGTGGCGCTTGACAACGACCTCACCATCATGGGTACTTCCGATGTACACGGGCTGGTGGACTGGCAGTACCATATCCATGAGGGCGGCCACCGCCCGGTAACACTGGTTCTCGCGGAAGAAAAAACCCAGGCATCCCTAAAGGAAGCACTGATGGCTGGCCGCACGGTTGCCTGGTTTGAGAACACGCTGGTGGGTAAGGAAGAGAACCTGAAAGCCGTTGTCGACGCCTCACTATCCGTGACAGACGCGGCTTACCGCGGTCCGTCCTCCGTCATCGACATAACAATCTATAATGATAGTGACTGCGAGTACATCCTGGAAAACACCAGTGGATACTCCCTGCAAAGTGACTTGGGCCTAATCGAGCTGCACCCTAATGCCAGCACGACCATTCAGGTGATGACCCTGCGGCAGCTGGCTTCGGTCGATCTCAAATTCAAGGTACTCAACGCCGTAACCGCTCCGGAGGAGCGACTAGAGATTACCCTTTCCGTGAACGCTGACAATTAGCCCCCATGATCAAAATTGAGCACCTCGCTATTTGGGTCACCGACTTGGAAGCGATGCGGACCTTTTACGAAAATTGGTTTGCCGCGACGGCCAATGAGCTGTACCACAACGAAAAGAAGCAGTTTCGGTCCTATTTCATTTCCTTCGGGGAAGGAGCCCGGCTCGAGCTAATACAACGGCCGGGCGTGGAGGATAAAATAGCTCCGGGAGCAGAATTCCGGGGCCTGACACATTTTGCCATCCAGCTCGGCAGCGAAACTGCCGTAGACGAAATGACTGAACGGATGCGATCTGCTGGCTTAAACGTTGTTGGCCCTCCCCGCCGCACGGGAGATGGCTATTACGAAAGTATCGTCCTTGATCCGGAAGGAAACAGGCTGGAACTAATGGCCTGACTTATGCCTTTCTACGGCCCTTGACCCGGTAGTAAATCATCAGTACCAGCACAGAGCCTGCCGTGGCAATGATGATGGACCAGAGATCGAGTCCGGTTGCATCCCCCAGACCAAGCAGTGTACTGATCGCTCCGCCGATCGCAGCCCCCGCTACGCCAAGGACCATGGTCATCAGCCAGCCTCCGCCTTCTTCGCCGGGGTGAATCATTTTGCCAAGGTAACCGGCTACGAGTCCGAGAATAAGCCAGGATAGAATGCCCATAAGGATACTGTTTTTTCGTTTAACAAAGAGGAAGGGATTAAAGAGACTTCCAGTCTGTATTAGTGCCCTCAATATAAGGTGTCTTCTTAGAATTGGAGGAGAAGTGCCCGGAGCTTCGGCAGGTCCTCTACAACAAACATGAGTCATCCCTAATTTTTGGGTGAGATGACCATGTATCCTGGCAAATAATAGGGTTTTAGCGATCAGCGGACAGCACTCAGGCAAAACAGCTCTGAATGCTGTCCGCTGATCGCTTTTTTATGCCAACCAAAC
>CALIGP010000088.1 GCA_938021455.1 uncultured Lewinella sp.
GCACAGCGACCTTGTCCCGCCTCCAACACGCGGTAGCCCAAAAAACCAAAAGACCAAAGAACCCCAAGCCCCCCTTTACTCATACAGCTCATCCGCCTTAGCATAAATCTTAACCAGATCTTCCCGCTTGCCGGGCTTTAGCTTATTGGCTTTCATGAATTTTAATAATTCCGACTTAAAACCCAGGTCTTCCGCTACGTTCTTCGGCGTTAATTTCAACGTCACGAATTCACCATCCACCATGGCATAATGCAATGACTTAGGGGTGAACCGGCGCAGTTTTAGTGTTTTGCCAACGTCCTGAACGACCTTCTCTTCATTCTTTACATCGTATACCATCGTACCCGTTATAAAGTCCCCCTTATAGATGATCTCTGCGTAGCGGTCCCGGAATTTGGGGTTAATTCCCCGTCCATAAATATGGCGCTCCTCTTCCGAAACGACCATTTCCACCCGCAAGAAGTTATTGGGATTTAGCTCCCGGAGCTGTCCGTCAGTATAAAACTCAAACTGGCTGGTGAATCCATTGTAATTCATGGAGTCGATGAAGTATTCGTTCAGGGTAACGTCGTAGAGGTAACCAACCCCAAAGTCTTTGTAGCGGAAAGGAGTGCCCCTTACTTCCTTATACCGTTTGGCTTCAGCTGGCCGGCTGGCTTCAATCAGATAGTTCAACGCATCTGCGGATAGTTCTTTTGGGTTAGCGGCCGGTTCTTCATCGGAAGGTTGGGCTGAAAGGAAAAAGCTAAAGCATACCAACAAGAGGGTGAAAAGCGTTTTAGGGATCATATCTATTCAGTAATTTGTACGGTAAATTTACGTTATGCGCTACTCCTTATTCCTATTAACGCTTTGTAGTCTCTTTTTGTATGCCTGTGGAGACGGGCTGGAACCAAAAGAAGAAGTCGATGACGAAGGCTACCGGGTCGAATATCAACAAGACCCCGAAACCGGATTAAAGCAAGGTGCCGCCCGGGAATATGCCCCTGACGGTAAACTGACGATCGAAGAGAATTATTTGGACGGAGAGCTACAAGGCAACCGCCTGCTCTATGCTCCTAACGGACAAATAGTAGTAAAGGAAAACTACGAGAAAGGAAAATTCCAGGGGGAATACCTCAACTATGACCTGGAAGGTAATCTGACCATCCGGGGGCAGTACGTCGAAGGTGCTATGGCTGACGAGTGGACGTCCTATTATGCGGATGGAAGCATTCGCGAGGTCGTGACTTTTGCGGATAACGCCGAGAACGGCCCGTTTAAGGAATGGTACGCCAACGGAAAACCCAAAGCCAGTGGCGCTTATCTCCGTGGTGATAACGAACATGGCACCTTACATCTATTCGCAGAAAGCGGAGGTTTGGAACGGGTAATGGAATGTGACCAGGGAATTTGTAGCACGGTGTGGACAACGGACAGTACGACTGCAGCACCAGCTGCACCGGATATGACGCAGCCGGCGTCGTAGACGTATTCTGAATCTGCTTTTTAGCGCCATCTCGCCCGACAAAAGCCACATTTCCGATCTTCCTCTTATCTATCCTCCGTACCTTGCCCTTCACGATGCGGAACCTGCTTTTTATCTTCCTTCTGTCCTTCTCTTCGGTCACTTTTGCCCAGGTGGGTGGAATCTCCGTCTACGAATTTTTGAATCTGCCCAACTCGGCTACCGTCGCGGCTATGGGGGGGCATCACATCGCCCTGATGGACGATGACCTGAGCCTGGCCGCCAGGAATCCCAGCCTCCTTAACCCCGCCATGCACCAGCGTTTTGCGCTAAGTCATGCTTTTCATCCTGCGGGAATCAGCAACAGTTCATTGGGCTATGGGCACTACCAGGAAAAGCTAAAACTCACCTTTCAGGGCGGGCTACAGTATACCAGCTATGGCAGCGACCTTGTACGGCGAGATAATACCGGACAGGACCTGGGGACGTTCTCCGCCTCTGATTTTGCCCTCTCCGTTGGCGCTGCGCGCCAATTTGACGGACGCCTCTCCGTCGGCGCCAACCTCAAAGTCATCTCCTCCCAGCTGGCCGGCTTCGGTAGCTTTGGCCTCGCTACGGATCTGGCGGTTCACTATCGGGATACTTCCGGTCTGTTCGGCATTACTTTACTGGCTAAAAATGCGGGCATTCAAGCCAGCAAATACGACCCCGAAAGCGGCCGGGAGCCCTTGCCCTTCGAACTGCAAATCGGGATTAACCGAGAGCTTCGTTACCTCCCCTTCCGCTTTTCCCTAATCTATAGATACCTCGACCGCTGGAATATTCTCTTCGACGATCCCGACGCCGAAAACGAATCCATCTTCCTGGCCATCGGCGAGGAAAATACCGGCCGTGGCGCCGGTGCTATCCTGTTGGATAACCTCGCCCGCCACCTCGTCTTCAACGGAGAGATTCTGATCGGTAAATCCCGCAACTTCCGGGTCCGCTTCGGCTACAACCATGGCCTCCGCCGGGAGCTACGCCTCACGGACTTCCGCACCGGCGCCGGTTACTCCTTCGGCTTCGCCTTCCGCACCAAACGATTCTCACTTGCCTACGGTCGGACGACTTATCACATTGGTGGTGGGATCAATCAGCTGGGGGTGGATTATGGGTTGGGGCGGCGGTAGCTTTGCCGAAAATCGATTCTTAATTCGAGCTAAGACGATTAGAAAAGTTATACTTTATCAAGAGCTCGTTAATGAAAAAGCGAAAGCTTTCGCTCATTCCATTTCCCGCATAGTACATCATGTCTCCTTCTCCCTGGGGTAATTGCTTTTGGGCCGGGAGTATATATCCCGCATTAAATTGATTGCAGCTAAGACAAATCTCAATGGTCAGAACCTTGCAGCCCTCATCATAAAACACTACTCCAAAGTGAGGGTCAAAGCAGGAGGCAACAATCTGCCCAAAGGAGGCCTTTTGGGAGAACTTAGCTAAAAGGGTCCTAACGTCCTCTTCATCAGGCTCTACGGATTGAGTTACTAGTGAAGATAGTTGTCCAAGTTGGTCAAAAAGCCTCTTTGGTTCTCCATGATATCCATCGTTGTAGTCGTAAAAAACAACCTTATCGTAAACAATGCCAGTCAGCTTTTCTGATGATTGGGCGAAAGTGAGTTGAATAGGAAGGAACACAACAAGAAGCAATAAGAATGATCTCATTGGTATTGTTTTGATCTTTTTATGCTGCAATATCTTTCAAGTGAAGATCAAATTCACTAAGATAAGTTTTCAGTTCTTCCATGAAATTATTCCGTCTGAACTCATATTGACTCCTCATAAAATCGTCATCAGTATGAACTGAAATCATCCTGTTGACGGAGTCAATTCGTTCCAGAACATCCGCAACTCTAATCGCTTTTTCAGAAATTAATCCTTCCATGATTAAAATTTTATCTTGATAAAGCCTTTACCATATCGCCGTTTTTTTTGGTCCGGCTTTGTTGTACTAAACCAATGTCTCCAATAAATTTTATCAGACTTAGTTCTTACAAAATGCGGGTGGTCTTCGGGGTATATCCTTACAACGTAACCGTCAACTCCATAGTTGCTCCTTCCCGCTGACTTAATGAATTTCTCAAGTTCTTCTTCTAGTTTTTCCACCAAGTTGTAATCTATAAAACTTACTAGATCTATGTCTTTGGGATTAACCTTCTGGCTGATAAAGCTTCCGTCGATCCATTGTTCGTAGGATTGATTTTCGAGCAAATCTTTTAGATCTTCATTGTACCTGACATATCCTTTAAAAAGCTCTTTCCTTGTTGAGTGGTTGTTAAAAGGGACTACAAAGCCTTCTTTCATTGAGTTGATATCAGATTCGTTCTCGCCTTCAGGGACCAGATATCCGCGAACATCAAAGCTGAATTTTACCTTCTCACTCAAGTGAAATTATTTTGCGTAGTTTTTAAAATCCCCTATCAAATTTACAAAAAATCAAACTGTAATTCCAGTTTCAGAATAGTTGTGAGGAATGGCGAATTACCGAACTGAAAAATCAAGAGAGCCATTCTTATCCCCAACTCATTAGTATCGCCTCCGCCGTACTCACCGCCCGTACCCCCAGCAAGTCCTTCACCTGATGCCGGCAGCTGGTGCCGGAGGCAACAACGATGGTTTCCGGCGGGAGATCCCGCAGGTGCCGAAGCAAGGACTGCTCCGCAATGGTCTTGCTGAGTTCGTAGTGCTCCGCTTCGTAGCCGAAAGAGCCGGCCATACCGCAACAGCCGCTATCCAGGAGGCGGACGTTGAAGTTAGTGGGTAGGGATAAAGCCGCTGCGCATTTGCCGGCATCGCCGAGGGCCTTTTCGTGGCAGTGGACGTGGAGGACGAGGTTGACGGCTTCCGAGCCGAAGTCGTCCGGCCCGAGCCGGCCAGCGGAGAACTCCCGGTAAAGGAATTCGTCAAGGGTGTAGACGCTTCTGGAAAGTTCTTTGGCTTTAGCGGCTAGGTCTCCGCGCAGCAGTTTGGGGTATTCGTCGCGGAAACCCAGGATGGCGCTGGGCTCAATGCCGACCAGAGGGGTAGAGTCGCTCACTAGCGGAGAGAAAATGCCCACGTTCTTTTCGGCCCGCTCCCGGGCGGCTTTGAGCAGGCCCTTGCTGAGCTGGGCGCGACCGCTGGTCGCGTGCTCCGGCCATTGCACCCGGTAACCGAGTCGCTCCAGCAGGGTGATGGTGGCCTGGCCGACGTGGACGTCCTGGAGGTTGGTGAACTCGTCGCCGAAAAGATAGATAGTTCTCCTCTCCGAGGTGCTGAGGTCGTCCGACGAATTGTCTGGCCCTGGCGAAGCCGGGGCATACTTCGTCTGACGACTCGAAGCGTTCGTAGCAGCATCACCTCGCGCCCGCCCAGCGTTTTGGAACCAGGAACGAAGGCTTTGCTTCGGGAAAGCGGGCAAGGAACGCTCCGCCGCAATCCCCGCCACTTTTTTGAGGACGGGGCTAAAGAGCTTCAGCCCGAAGTTGGCCAGCCCCGGCACCTTACCGCCAAGGCCGTAAAGCGTTTCATTGGCCGCAATGAGGCGGGTCCGAAAGGAGGTGTTTCCTTTCTGATGCAGGTATTCCGCCTTGAGGTTGGTCATGTCCACCGAGCTGGGGCATTCGCTGGTGCAGGCTTTGCAGCTCAGACAGAGATCGAGGGCTTCGTGGAGGGCGGGATGAGCGAAGGGATCATCGTGCTGGTTGCGGGTCAATACTTCGCGCAAGGTGTTGGCGCGGCCGCGGGTGCTGTGTTGTTCTGAGCGCAGGGCTCGATAAGAAGGGCACATGGCGCCTCCGGATAGCTTACGACAATCTCCGGAACCATTACACTTTTCAACAGCAGGGAGAAGACCGCCGTCAGCGCTAAAATCGAGTAGGGTGGGGTAGTTTGGAGAAGGAACATCCGCTTCGTAACGTAGGTCTTCGTTCATTGGCGGCGCTTCCACGATTTTGCCGGGGTTGAAGACACCGGTGGGGTCCCAGGCTTGCTTGAGGCCAACGAGCAGCTCATATACTTCCGGGCCAAGCATCTCCGGCAGAAAGGGCGCTCGCACCCGACCGTCGCCATGCTCTCCACTCAAACTGCCGTCGTACTTTTTGACGAGGCGGGCGACGTCACGGGTGATGGCGTAGAAGTCTTGCCTCCCTTTTGTTGTTTTCAGATTCAGGACTGGCCGCAGGTGTATTTCTCCCGCACCGGCGTGGGCGTAGTAGACGGCGTCTTGCCCGTAGAATTTCATGAGCTCGGCAACGTCGTCGATGTAGTCCGCCAGATCCGGCAGGGCAACGGCCGTGTCTTCGATGCAGGCAACGGCTTTGGCATCGCCGACCATGTTGCCTAAAATGCCTAGGCCAGCGGAGCGGAGGGCCCAGGCTTTGGCTACTCTCTCTGCACCGCTTACGTAGCCGGTGGCGATCATGCTCTCTTTTAGTTCCTGTACTGTGTCGAGGTCTTCGTCCATGGCTTCGGCGAGGCGGAGTGCGGCGGCATCGGTGTCTGCGCGAAACTCGACGAGTAGCAGGGCACGGGGATCTCCCAGAACGAAGTCCGCGTTCCTGGCCTGATCGGGGTTCGTGCGGGCGAGGCGGAGGATGGTGTCGTCCATCAACTCACACATGAAGGGCTGATGCTGCATAGCGGCCTGGGTAGCGCGCATGGCACCGTTAATGCTGTTGAAGTGTACGGCAGCAACGGCAGTTCCCGCCGGCGGTAACGGTAAGATCCTGACCTTAAGCCGGGTAGTAAACGCCAGCGTTCCCTCGGAGCCCGCTAGTAAAGTACAGAGGTTAAAGGCCGGTCCACCGGGCGTGAAGGGGGACTGCCGCGCGAGTAAGTCCAGCGCATAGCCCGTGTTGCGCCGGCTGACGGCAGCTTTGGGGAAGGCCGACAGAATTTTTTCTCGTTTGCCCGCATCCGTCAGTGTTTCCCGTAAGAATCGATATACGTCTTGGAGGGTTTTATTGTCGGTCTTCGGGAGTTGGCTGGCAGTACTTCCTTGCTCCTTAACTTCCCCCTGCACCTGCGTCCGCGCCCCGAAATCCTGCACGCTTCCGTCCGCCAACACTGACCTGGCTTCGAGAACATGCTCCCGCGTGGAGCCCACCGTGATGCTAGTGCTGCCACAGCTGTTATTGCCGAACATGCCCCCCAAAGTACAGCGGTTAGCTGTGCTGGTGTTGGGGCCGAACCAGTAGCCTAATGGCGCGAGGGCGCCGTTGAGCTGGTCTCGGATAACACCGGGCTCAACAATCGCATAGCCTTCTGCTGTATTTATCTCCAGAATCCGGGTCAGGTGCCGACTCACATCGATGACCAGGCCGCTGCCAATCGCTTGCCCCGCCAGGCTCGTGCCACCCGCTCTGGGGGTGATGGACAGCCCATGTGTGCCCGCAAAGCGGACGCAGGCAGCGATGTCCTCCTCTGAACGTGGGAAGACGACACCCACCGGAGTCTCCCGATAGACGCTGGCGTCCGTGGCGTACAGGATGCGATGGGCTTCGTCAAGGTGAAGTTCGCCCTGAATGGACTCCGCTAATTTCTGCCAGGGAGTGTTACTGGGAATGAGGCTAGACATGAACGGAAATTTAGTTAATTCAACCCGATTGTTAGTCTTTTGAGGAAACGAACTTCTTATCTTTGCTCCACGATATATATATTGTTGACGCTGTGATCATTAAATCTTTGCTTTGGGAAAGTATCTGTTCTGTTTGTTGCTGTTATTAACTACTTCAGGACTGTGGGGGCAGGCCGAAATCGACTATACGCCCCTGGCAGAGAGATTAGCCGAATATGGCCGGCAAACCATGAGCTGGAATACCGAAGCTTTGTTAGACTTGACGGATCCTCAGCTGTTTGAGATCGTTGACCGGGAAATGATGGCCAGCCAGTTAGCTGGCCTTCGATCCGACCACAATATGGAAGTTTCTTTTTCTGACTTTACCGTAGACGACATCGGGCGTATCGTGAAAGATTTTGATGATGCCTATGCACCGGTTAACATTCATCATCGGATCACCTTTCGGATGTTGAGCCCAGGGTATAAATCAGAAGATTTTATGCTTAGAATGCAGCGGATGCTAGAGAAGAATTATGGCTCGGTTACCGTTGATGCTAGCACCTCTACCATTAAAGTCGTTGTAAAGAAGTCAATGTTTGCGATTCAACGTGGGGCTAAGGCGCTCTGGTGTTTTGTAGAGTACCGGCCGGAAAATGCAGCCCTGATGGACCTGTTGGTCCCACCCGTCGTTCGTGAACAATTCAAGAAGTAGGTCTATGTATTTAGTTGGATCTGTATTGGTTAGCGATGATGTCGTTAAGGAACAATTCGCTTGTGACCTAAGCGCCTGTAAGGGGGCTTGCTGCTGGGAAGGAGATTTTGGTGCTCCGCTGGAAGCCGATGAGCTGGATCGACTGGAAGAGGTATACTCTGAAGTTGCTCCTTTTCTCTCAACGGCGGGCCGGGCGGCTATCGCCGAGCAAGGACTTTTTACAGAAAACGAAACGGCTGATGGCCACGATACCCCTTTGATTGATAACGCCGCCTGTGCTTATATGACCTATGATGAACTCGGGACAGCGCAATGTGGAATTGAACTGGCACACCGGGCGGGGAAGACTGATTGGAAGAAGCCCATCAGCTGCCACCTTTACCCGATTCGGGTCAAGGTAAATAAGCAGGCCAGTTTTGAGGCACTGAATTATGACCGCTGGGATATCTGTTCCGCTGCCTGTACAAAAGGAGCAAAGGAAAAGGTTCGGGTGTTTGAGTTTGCTCGCCCTGCCTTGATCCGTAAGTACGGAGAGGCTTGGTACGAAGAACTGGAAAAGGCCGTAAACGAATCATAACTACCGTCAAAAGGCTATTCTTGGGAAGCAAACGAATAATCAGCCATAGTGCTGCCTTCTTCTTTACGGCCGGCCATTACGCAGAATCTGGTAGGTACACGAAAAAAAAGACCGGTCGCGCAAGCGCAGCCGGTCCAGAAATAAACACCTAAAACCCTATTAACATCTTTACAACGATGGGAGTACCAACGTTAAGTATCTTGGAACACCAAAGATGGTGTTTGTGTTAAACCTAGTGTCGGATAGAAGTCACAAGACTCATCATTCACATAGTTATAGTTGCGAAAATAGCGGCTAATTCTGATACGCCAAAGAAAAAAGACTTAAAATATGCTAGATGTGCTAATCGGGACGATTCTTGCGCTAGTAATGTTTAGCATTGGACTGAGCTTACAGCCGGTAAATTTTCGCCGATTATTCAGTAATCCGAGGGTGCTTTTTCTCGGCTTAGCCCTGCAATTGCTTGTCTTACCGATCATTGCCTTCGCTGTTTGCTTCTTTTTAGGCTTGTCATCAGATTTTGCCGTAGGGGTGATTGTGCTATCTGCTTGCCCCGGTGGGTTGACCAGTAATTTCATCAGTTTTTTATTGCGGGCTAACACTACTTTGGCGGTAAGTCTGACGATCTGCAACACTTTTTTGTCGATGATAACGATTCCCATTATCGTAAATGCAGGACTTTATTACTTCTCCACGGGGGGAGAATTGGGCCAGTTGCCAGTCTTGCCAACAGCCGGAAGCATATTCCTGATCGTTTTGGTTCCCGTTTTTGCGGGAATGTTTTTTAGGGCCCAGTGGCAGGTGCAAGCATCGTTTTTGCAGCCGAGGTTGCGATGGCTGAGTATTTTTCTGCTCGCTATGCTTTTTACCCTGAAACTGTTTGCGCCCGCTAGCGCCGGAGGAAGCAATCTGACCATGGCTGAGCTCTATGAAATCTTCCCGGCATCTTTGCTGGTGAATGTAGGGGCCTTGCTTTCAGGTTTTATTTTTGGCCGTGCTTTGAGCTTTGGCCGAAACGCCCAACTTACACTAGGGGTAGAGGCAGGGATTCAAAACACCAGCCTTGCTTTCCTGATTACCTCCGTACTGCTACAAAACGAACAGATGCTGAAGCCGAGTCTGGTGTACGCTATGTTTACTTTTTTTTCGGCACTCCTCTACGGGATATGGCTCAAGCCGGGCATGGTTAAAGTGATCAGGAAGGAGTGGAAAAGCATGCAGTTTTTTCCGGGCAGGGAGGAAGGGAAGTAGTAGTGGTAGTACTATCACTACTATCACTACTATCACTACTACCATACTAGCATTATTATTACTTCCCCGTAATCAATTCAATGTAGCCACTGATGGGGTCCGGTGAAGCGGTAACTCCCTCAAGTCTTTGTTCAAAAATCTGCCCAACGTAGTAGTAGGAGCCAGAGGGAAGTACATTACCGTTCAGGTTAGTTCCGTCCCAGTTAATGGCAGGGTCTTCGGTTTCAAATACGAGCTGACCCCAACGATTGTAGATTTTGAATTCTACTCTTTCAATGAAACAACGACTACGGGGTATGAAGAGGTCGTTTTGATTGTCAGCGTTGGGGGTAAAGACATTAGGGAGTTCGTAAATAGGACAGTTGGAAACGCAAACGATATTGCTGGAGCTACTTTCATTGCCATTGTTATCAAAAGCCGTTACGGTGTAGCATCCAGTGATACCGTTTTCGGGCACGTGCTCAAAGGTAAGTTGATCGCTGCCGCTGATTTCGTCAATAAATTGCGGCGTAGCGGATGAGTCACTGCTGAAGTAGACGCGGTATCCGGCAACGTCCTGGTCTCTGCACAACTCAATTGGAGGGATCCAACTGAGGGTGTTGAAGAGGTTTTCGGTGACGGTGCAGTCAACACCTCGATCACAGACACTAACGACGGCCAACTCCGGTGGGCAGGGGGGGACATTGTCCGTTGGAATGAGGCACAACTCCTGACTCCGGTTCAGGAGAGGAGAGGGGATGTTGTCTATGTTATAAGTGCCGGAGGCAAGGATGTAGTAGCAATACTCGAGTCCGTTGGTGAGGCCTTCATCCCGGTAAGCAGGATCGGCTACCGTCGCGAGGAATTCAAAAGTGCTACCACCAGGGAGTTGGCGGAAGACGTCGTAGGTGGTATTCGTCCAGGGCACATTAGCTGCCCAGCTCAGGTCATTGGCCTCATCGGTAGGAGAGCCACTAAGGCGAACGCTACTGGCGGGGCGTGCTTCCCCGACGGGCTCTGTCTCGTTTTCTACAAACAACTCAATGCGATAGGAGTAAGGAAGAGCTTCCGTGTTGATACCCAGATCGGAAAAGCAAGTGTCTACGGCTGAACCAAAGAAGGGGCGGCTGAAGGAGGTTATCTCGCTGAATTGGGTGGGATCATCCGTTTGCCCCTCAGCGCGACTTAAAACGTAGCGGTATGGACCCGTATTGAGCAAGGTGTCCAGGGCGTCTGCGTTGGGCAATATCCAGCAGACATCGATGGCACCATCGGTTACTCCGGTGGCGGTAACGTCTACTTTAGTTAGCAAGGGGATATCTCTGGCTAGCTGTACACAGACTTCTTCGGAGGGTATGGACTCTATTTCTTCAAAAATCAGTCCCAAATTGGCAATGGGGCGGCCAAGTAAAGCCACCACGCGATAGCAATAGGTTTGCCCCCGTTCGATGTCTTCGTCGATGTAGACGAAGCGACCGTCTTCCATCTCCATGATCTCTGTTGGTGTCAGCTTGGTGTAGCCCCGGCCAGAGAGGCCGGTTTCACAAGTGTCCACTACAAATGGATTACTACCTATTCGTCGCCAGACGGTGAAGCCCAAGAATAGTGGATCAGCTTCGTCTTCGCAGGCGTAGGGTTTGTCCCAGCTGATGGTGATAGACTCGTCGTCGGCTAAAGTCGTAAGCCCGGTTGGGGGCGGAGCGACGACTTTAATGGCGACGGTCTTGAGGGTTGCCAGACCGCCTTCCCGACTGCCAACACCGCTGACCTGAAAGAAGTCGTCTTCCGCTCGGAACACGACAAAGTAGGGCTGGTTGCTGATGTGAGAGCAGTTAGTTTCCCAGCGGAAGGTTCTGGTGAAGGGATCGGTCACGTAGATGTCCTGATCTGGGAGGAAGGTCGCACTGTCCTGTGGGAAATCAAACGGTCGGCCACTGGCTTCCAGCCGTACGCGTTGGTCCGTGTCGGTTAGAGGGGCAGTGGCAATTACGTCGAATTCTACGATCTCCCCGGCGACGACACAAATTTCTTCAAAGGGGATGTCTAGCTCCGGAGGGTCGTTAGAGCATTCTTCGACGAAGATTTGCATGTCTCTTACTACGGTGTCTAGCGGAATACCGTTTCGGAATGACTTGATGAAAAAGGCCAGATTGTACTCCCCCGAAACAGCAGGCGCGTCCCAGGTGATCTGACCGGTTTCGGCGTTGATGGTCAGGGAGCCGGTGCTGCCGCCGAATTGATTCGGTAAGACATAGTTTCGGATGGGCACCTGAGGTGCCCGCTGCGGAACGGTGAACTCGAAGGCGAGACTGTCTCCATCCACGTCAAATGCGCCGGGGTTGTGTGTCCAGACGGAGCCGATACAGGCGTTTTCTATGGGGATCTGCGTTAGTTCCGGAGTGCTGTTACATCCATTGAGAAGAGGATTAGATAGCGTGTAGACGGTGTAAACGCTAAAGGGAATGTTGACCGAAGACCCGCCATCAATGTTCAGCACCTGTGCTACCCGGTTTTGATCCTGGAAGCTGATGAAGTATCGTCCGAAGCCAGAATACCGGTGGCACATCTGATATTCGTTGCGCTTGATGCCGTTACCGAGATTTACCTCCCGGGTTCTGGGGATCGTCTCCATTGAGCCATCTCCCCAGGAGATAACGAGGCTGTCCCGGTCTACTTCGGTCTGGATGGTCTCCGTGTAGGTAATAATGGTGGCGCAGGCCCGTAACTGATTGTTGATGTCTCCACAGTCTCCAGCAGAACGAACGATGATTTCGCCCGCCCGGTTGTGGGTCGCCAGCAACGTAAGCGGAGCAGCAAGAAGGAACAGGAAGAGGGTAAGGAGGCGCATGGGCGTAAAGATTGCGGAGATGGTGATGAAACTTCCCACTTACAGAAAACGCTAAGCATTTTGCAGCAGGCTGTCTCAACAGCAATGATGGTCGTACATTCTGGATGCACTCCGCTAACCTAACGCATAAAAAGCACTTTTGCTTTCGTAAAATTTGTCGGAGACCGAACGGAAGCCCGGTTTTTTCAAAAAACCTTGCATTTCAACCTCCTTTGCACCTGCGTTTGCGCCCACTTGTTTGGTCATGGGCATTTGATGGAAGGGAAGTCGTTTTACGGGCGATAAACAAAAAATCAGCGACCATCCCGCAGGTTGGTCGCTGATTGTGGGGACGTAGCTGTAAAAGCTATCGGTGAACTTGAGTGCTTAGCCCAGCAATCCCTGTAGTTTCATCGCCAGGCCCATATCGCCCTTGATTTTTACCTTGCCGCCCATCATGGCCATCATGGGATTGAGGTCTCCTTTACGGAGTGCATCGAGGGTCTCGACGCTGGTGGTTACGATGGTATCGGCCTCTTTTTCTTCGTTGGTGACGACGGCAGGTTCCTGCGTCATGTCGATGTGGATGAAGTCTCCGTCAAGATTGAGCAGGAGGCTTTTGCCCAGGTTAGGGGCTTTTTCGGCAGCTTTAACAACGTTGGAGTTGAATTCTTCGAAAGTCATGTTGTTGGGAATTTTTGGCAAGGTAGCGAATTTTCGCTTTTAGGATCGCGGATTATACAGATTAACGCGGATTTGTGGAGTAGGATAGGTGGTGGGCTGCTTCGCAGCTTCAGGTTTCCCGCAGAAGAGGAGGGAAGAGGCAGAAGAGATGGAGGGCTGCTGCGCAGCGGAAGAGTTTGCGCGCGGAGATCGCAGAGGGTAGGAGACGTAAGGAGAAAGCTACTCTAGGACCAGGAAAGTAAGATTTGTAGGATTGAGAGTAGGATTCATAGAATTACTAACGATGGTAACCCTCTATAATGCTTATGGAAAGTCTATAGCGAAGGGCTCCCCTCTCCGTTGAGCCGGAGGCGAGCATGAAGTACTGCGAAGCACAACTCACCGGAGAGGGGCCGGGGTAGAGATTTTTGGGCTGCTTCGCAGCTTTTAAGGGGGGCTCGAATTGAGCTGATGAAACCGATTGATAATGACGAATTTCGATTCTGGTTCTGCTGTAGCAGGGGTTTAGGGAGGAACCATTTTCTTAAAAAATAATTATAGTCAATAAAGGGCACCGTTAAAAAGTGCTAAAGCTTTGGCGGAATTATTAATCATCGCTAATTATGAAATCAATAAGCCCATTCATCAAGAGATGATTCTCTGCTATTTGAACGAAAATCCCAGATTCATGTGTAAGGCAATTTTTTCAGTACTCTTTTTATTGTTGATCAGTGCCTACGCGACTGGCCAGACAGATAATCGATTATCGGTAGAGTTTCAGGCAGGTGTAGGCACTTATACCACCTTCTCCGATTTTCAGGAGGCGGTTTACACCATTGAAGGCCGGGGCCACAATGCTGGCAGTGGCAACGTAGCCGAAAGCGAGCTAATGCCCTACGTGGCGGTTGGGCTAAACGTACAGTTGAGCGATCGATGGCAGCTCAATCCTTTTGTGCACTACCTTTTCGGAGAGGGCACGCTTTACGAAAACGATTTCATTCGCTTCGGTGTCAGCGACATCAACCCGGTGGAGCAAACCTTTTCGGCTCCGGCGGATAACGAGATGAAGGCGCTGACCGCAGGTGCAAACTTGCGTTACCGGCTTGTGAACTTGCTCGGCAATCATTTATACTTTGGCTCAGGTATCGCTTATACTACCCGTAGCCATTTTTACCGCAACGAACTAGAAGTCGACTTTAGCGAAGAGCGTATCGCCCAAAGCGTAATTGAACGCTTCACGACGGAGAAGAAGTCAGCCGTTTTCATCCCCGTCTCTATAGGTTTGGAGCGGGCGATGAGTGACCGTTTGACTCTCACACTGAATGCGCAGGGCCTCATTGGAGCGGGAACTGAAGATCAAGCTTGGTCGGCTGGGCTAGGCTTGCGGTACGGACTTTAATTATCCTGCGACAAGTACCTTCGCCTGCGCTAAAGCTGCCTCCAATCCACCCGGATCTTTGCCACCTGCGGTAGCGAAGAACGGTTGGCCACCGCCACCACCTTTAATGTTTTTGGCGATTTCACGGATGATGGTGCCGGCGTTGAGCTTCTCTCCGGCCATACCTTTGGAGATGGCAAGGGTGAGTAGAGCTTTACCGTCATTTTCGCTGCCGAGTAGAACGAAAGCATTCTCATTTTCGCCCGTAAGTTGGAAGGCGAGCGTCTTGATGGCAGCGGCATCGGTCAGCGGCACTTTGGCCGCCAGGAAGTTCACACCGTTGATGTCTTCGAAGGCTTTTTCAAGGTCGCCCTTGACGTTGCCAGCAGCAGCAGCTTGCATTTTCTCGATTTCTTTCTTCAAGGCGCGGTTTTCGTCCTGAAGGTCAGCAACGGATTTTACCGG
>CALIGP010000089.1 GCA_938021455.1 uncultured Lewinella sp.
TGAAGACAAAAAGCACATCCTCTCCCGGCTAAATGATGCCGTTGGATTTGAGGATTTCCTTAAGGTGAAGTACCCAGCCCAGAAGCGTTTTGGACTGGAAGGAGGAGACGCCGCCATCGTTGGTGTTGATGCCATCATCAATCAGGCCGCCGTCAAGGGCGTCGAAGAAGTGGTGATCGGGATGGCCCACCGTGGTCGCCTCAACGTACTGGCCAACATCATGGGCAAGAGCTACGAGAGCATCTTCCAGGAATTTGAAGGGGTTATCCCAGACAAAATCAAGGGCGACGGCGACGTCAAGTATCACATGGGTTACAGTAGCCTGATCAAGACCTCCTCCGGAACAGAAGTCAACGTAAAGCTGGCCCCGAACCCCAGTCACCTGGAAGCGGTAGGCCCCGTGGTGGAAGGTTTCGCCCGCGCGAAGGCTGACATGTTGTACAATAATGACTACGATAAAATTCTACCCATCCTGATTCATGGCGATGCCGCCGTAGCAGGACAAGGCGTCGTATTCGAAACCGCCCAGATGAGCGAGCTCGAAGCGTATAAAACCGGTGGAACGATCCACTACATCATCAACAACCAGATCGGTTTTACGACCGATTACAAAGATGCCCGTACCAGTGTCTATGCCTCTGGCGTAGCCAGTGTCGTGCAGGCGCCCGTTTTTCACGTCAATGGAGACGACCCGGAAGCCGTACTTTACGTGTCCCGCCTGGCCGTTGATTACCGCAACACGTTTAATTCAGATGTATTCATTGACATGCTCTGTTATCGTAAAATGGGGCACAACGAAGGTGACGATCCTGGCTACACGCAGCCAGGGATGTACCAGCGGGTGAAGAAGCACGACGACGTCCGTAAGCTCTACATCAAGCGATTGGTGGAACGTGGAGATGTTGATGAGGCCCAAGCCAAGCAAATGGGTAAGGACTTCAAAGCTCAACTACAGGACATTCATACAGCGGTGAAGAACAAGGACATCTCCTACAAATACCAGCCACCAGAAGAAGCCTGGCGCAAGCTAAATGGTGACCACTGGCAAGAAAAGTTCTTCGCTAAGTCACCCGAAACGGGTGTTGACCTCAAGCAGGTAAATAAGATTCTCAAACATCTCATTTCTTTACCTAAAGACTTTACGCCAGTAGCGAAGGTGAGCCGACTGTACGATAACTACAAAAAGGCCATCAAGAATAATCAGCTGGACTGGGCGCTGGGGGAACTTACGGCCTACGGAACCTTGCTGTTGGAAGGACATGATGTACGGATGACCGGACAGGACGTTCGCCGGGGAACCTTCAGTCACCGTCACGCGGTATTAACCAGCCAGGATGGTGAAGACAAGTACAACCGGCTAGACGGCCTTGCCAAAAAGCAGGGGCAGTTGCGCATCTTCAATTCGTTACTGTCTGAATTTGCGGTACTCGGCTTTGAGTACGGATACGCTACGGCCAGCCCAGACAATCTCGTTATCTGGGAAGCCCAGTTTGGTGATTTTGCCAACGGAGCGATGACCATCTTCGATCAATTCATCGTTAGTGGTGAGAGCAAATGGTCGAGAATGAATGGCTTAGCCATTCTGTTGCCTCATGGTTATGAAGGCCAGGGGCCGGAGCACTCAAGTGCCCGTTTGGAACGTTTCCTTCAGCTGTGTGCAGAGTACAATGCCATCGTGACCAACGTCACGATGCCCGCTAACTTCTTCCACCTGATGCGCCGTCAACTGGCCTGGGATTTCCGTAAACCGCTGATTCAAATGAGTCCGAAATCTGGTCTTCGCCACCCAATGGCCGTTAGCCCCGTAGAAGACTTTGGCCCGGGAACCCGCTTTCAGGAAATCCTCGACGACCCCACCGTCACGGCTCGTGGCAACAAGAAGATTAAGCGACTACTGCTGTGTACGGGCAAGATCTACTTTGAGCTGGCCCAGCATAAAGAAAAAAATCAACGGGACGATGTTGCCATCGTCCGGGTGGAGCAACTCTTCCCCCTGCCTACGGCACAGGTCAACAAGCTGCTAAAGCGATACGCTGGGGCTGAGGTTATTTGGGTCCAGGAAGAAAGCCGCAACGCCGGTGCCTGGAGCTACATCAGTGAACACTTCCTCTACAACGAGAAAATTGGTGTTAAACTTGGGTACGTTGGCCGCAAGGCTACGGCCTCTCCGGCAACGGGCTACAAGAAGGTACACGTGAAGGAGCAAGCCGATCTCATTGATCGGGCTTTTGCTAAGGGGAAGTAAGCTGCGCCTTTAGGCACGCTCTTAATCTTTAAGGCTAATCCCTTCTAAAGGAATTGGGATGGGAGAGTTGGATTCTCTTAGGATTGAAATAGGATTCATAGGATAGATGCATGGCCTAGTGTCTGGGGCACTAGACTCATCTGGTGGTCTCTCCTCCAACTCCTGTTCTCCTACTGCTCCTCCGGAAAAACATTGTCGCGCAGCGGCAAATGATCCGTGTTTATCCGCGCCATCCGCGATCCTAAATACAAAGGGAGATTAGAATGACAGAATGGAAGAATTATAGAATGTGCACCTGAGCATCTGCGATCCTTTTTCTATTAGGGGTACAATTGCCCGTCCATGATCAGCGAAGTACCATCACCGATCCGGATTCGACCCGCTCTACTCCCTCGCAGCTATAAACGACCCGCCAAACGGCGATGCCGGGGTTAACGGGCTCCCCCTTGAAGTTTCCGTCCCAACGTGAGAAGGCGTCGGTTGACTGGAACATCTGTGCGCCGTACCGGTCATAGACTTCAAAGCTGATGAGCTCAGAAATAGCGAAAGGGTTAGAGATACCAAAGGTTTCGTTTTCAATTGGACCAATGCCGTTAGGGGTGAAGGCTTTGGGGAGGAAGATCTGAGAACAATCGAGGGTAGCCGGGTCAATGACTTGAAAGACGATACTGTCTCTGGCGATACAGTTACTTTCTGCGTCCTGAATACTGACCTGGTAGGCCTGGCGGCCGGCAGCGACGGGCTTTATGGTGGGGTTCTGCGCAGTGGGGTTGTCAACTCCCGCCGTTGGGCTCCAGGCAAAAGCTACGCCACAGTCGCTGTTGAGTTCGATGGGCACTTCCTCCTCGAGGAAAAGCCGGCGGGTGGTGGTTAGAATACGATCCGGACTCAGATAAAGCGTTCGGACCTCCGACAGGCGAAGCGCCCGGTTATAGATTCGGACATCATCGATTAGGCCGTCAAAAGCGGTCTCTCCATTACCCCGGCATTCGGTGGAGCCGATGAGTAGTTCGCCGTCGTTTTCGATGTCGACCCGGCTGGAGGTGCGGGTCTCGCCAACTTCTTCCCCGTTGAGGTAAAGCTTCAGGCTGTTTTCGTCACGGGTGATAACGATGTTCTGCCAGCAATCACTGTTGTTGATACGGTGATCAACCCGGGCTACCTGGTTGTTTTGTTGTAGGGTGACGGAGACCGTCTGGGTCAAGGGGGCATAGCGGACGGTAAAAAACATCAGGTTGTTGCAGTTTGTATCCCGCTTGGAGACGAGGTACTGCGTACCGTTTGGTCCGATGGATTTAAAGTAAAGGCTAAGCGTAAAGTCTTCTGAGTCAAACTCGCGGTTAATGTTGTTGCTGTTGCCGCCGGGAATGCGGATGAAATCATTACCTCCGTTAAGCGCTACGGCACTGCCGGAGACGCCGCAGCCGAATTCAGGAACACCGCTGGCCACTCCGCCATTGTCCGTTGCTCCGGTGGCATCGGCAAAATTACCGTCGAAGGTATAGTGGGCCACGAGGCCCACCTCCGTTGGTGTTCCCTGCGCCATACCATTCCCTGCACCCGCGGTAGCGCCCAAAAAAGCGATGAATAGAAGTAAAAAAGCTCGCATATACCAAATTTTGAGGGCGCAAAGATAGGGATGTTACCGCCCACGAATACGAACGATGTCTACTCAGGATTCATTGCCATGAATACGTGGGTTCATCCCACAAATCGGGCCTTCCACTCCGGCCGGGGTAAAAGGCAAGCCTCTTGCTTGCCAAACCAGCGATAGCGGTTAGTGGCAATCAGGTCATAAACCCAGTCGCTCAGGAAGCCAGGAAACCAGCCCAACCCAGTCGCCAGGGGCTTAGGCCATCCTTTCAGGTGCTTTGCCGCACGAAGGGCGCCCTCACTTTGGGTGTAGCCAATTCCTCCTTCATACAGCACCAGGCTGCTAAGCGCCGAAGGGTCGATGCCGCCCTTGGGCAATAGCTCTTGCGCCAGGTCCGACTGCAGACTGGCAAAGCGCAAAACGCCCTCCTCATCGTGGGTGATGAACCACTGCACGGCCCCGTTGCAAAGATTGCAGACACCGTCGAAGAAAAGAATGGGATGGTCGGTTGGCATGAAGGGATAACAACAGAAGGGTAATTAGGATTATAGAATGGGAGGATTTTAGAATTTTAACCCGACACGATGTGTATAACCTTGTGCAGATTTCGTGCCAGAGACTCGTCCGGCCGCCTTCGTCAGGCGCTATCGCGCCGACTACGAGCGTTCCGACGAGCGGGTGCAGACCAGCACTAGTTCGTCGGAACAATAAATTCCTAAAGGCGGCAGCCTGATAAAGGAATTTTTGGTCGGATGAATCTAGTACGAGACGATTTCCGTAATCTGTTGTGCACACCCACAAACATTAGTCCTTCATTCTACCTCCAGATACTGCCCCTGGAAAACCCGCCCAACGAGCCGGTCCCCCCGATACAGCAACAAATCCACCGACTGCCCCGGAGCAACGGTTTCTGAAGCCGTATTCCCCGGTGGCAAAACCCGTAAACGATCCTCAAGCGGATGATCGAGGAGTAATTTATCCGCCACCACGGCCGTAATGCCTTGCTGGTAGAGTTCGTCCGTAGATAATTCCAGTATCGAAAGGCTGTCCAGCTCACCCACCAATGTTTTCCCGGGAACGATCCGCAGCCCTTCGGCATCGATGGTTTCGAAGGCACCAAAAGTATGGAGGTCCCCAACGTCGCTGACGTAGGCGCGGGAGCTGAAATCCCGATAATCTGGCGGAAGACTGCGCTCGCTGTTGCGAAAGCCGATGTCCATCACAAAGTCTCCGTCCGGCCGCACGACGGTGCCGCCCACCAGCTTCAGGTCATGCATTCCGTTAGACTGATTTTCGGGGATGGCCCAATAATCGTCGAGCGAATAGTTCTCCTGCCCGTCTGTGGCAATGCCATAGAGACCAGCGATGAGGCCGAGGAGATTCAGGCGGCGGATCTCCTGCTTTTCGGGGTCGCCGGCGTAGCCGCCGGACTCGATGAGGATGGTGCGGGTGCCCCATTTTTGCAGGTTGTCGCCGAAGGCACGGGGCTCGAAATCATCGTTGTAGCGGCCGATCTGGCCGGGGACTTCGCCTTGCCAGACGTCGTTCATCAGGGCGATCATCTGCATGGCGTCTTCGCGCTGGCCGTTGATGGATTTTTCCCAGTCGTAGGCTGGGGCGAGGATGGAGGCTACGCATCCTTTTTCGGCGGGGAAGCCGGCGCTGTAGTAGGTGCTCTGGTCGTGGAGGTTAAAACCCCAGTCGGCGTCCAGCCGGTCGCGTTCGCCCTTCAGCAGGCGGGCTTCGGGGCTGCTGAGGCGCAGGGCGTCGCGGTTGAGGTCAATGCCCAGGGCGTTGCGGCGCTGGTAGACTTCGGCGCCGTCCGGGTTCAGCAGCGGCAGGAAGGTCAGATGGAGTTCTTCGCGGAGGGTTTGGCGGATAGTGTCCAGGCCATCACCGCTGCCTGCGAGCCAGGAAAAGAGATCGAACAAAGCGGCGGTGGCGGTGGGTTCGTTGCCGTGCATCTGGCTCCAGAGCAGGACTTCGGTGGGGCCGGCGCCCCAGGCGACGCGCCAGAGCGGGCGGTCCTGAACGGAGCGGCCGGCGGTATCTACCGTAAAGGCGTCGGGCAGATTGTTGAGGAGCGGGCGCAGGTCGCGCTGCTTGAAGCGGCGGGTGGTGATGGCGGCGGTTTTGTGGGCGGCGAGACTGGCTTTTACGGCTTCCAGGGGGAGTTCTGGGAAGGTGCTTTGGGCGCGGTCGCAGGTGCAGAGTAAAAGGCCAAGTAGCAGGGGGAGGAGGGGGCGGAGCATTTGGGTTTAGCTTTAGGTCCTAAAGAAAGGAAGAATTCACCCGCCTGCGGGAAAAATTGGTAGGTCGCAGGCAGTAGCCCCCCTGCATCTTTGAGTCAAATTGAAAAACATGCTTCGCTTCCTTACCCTTGTTCTATTGTTTTCTAGCCTCACCTTGGGGGCAACTACCACACCTTCCTCTTTATTTGAAGAACTAGGGCAGGAAGAAAATTCCGCTCTCAGTGCAGACTTACACCTTGAAGAGGTGATTCTGGCTGATGGGGAACGTTCGGGAGTTTTTTCCTTTACCGTTGGCGAAGAGACGCATTCCTTATCTGTGGAGGTGTCGCCCCGGGGTAAGTTTCGCCGTCACCATTGTACACTGAAGCCACTGAAGTTAAACTTCAATAAGGGGGAACTACGCGCTGCGGGGCTGTTGGACTACGATAAGTACAAACTCGTCGTCCCTTGCCATCCCGGTAAAGAAGGAGAACGTATCCTGATGCGGGAATACCTGGCCTACCAGGCGTACGGCTTACTTACACCTTACAGCTTCCGGACACAACTGCTGGAGTTGTCCTTTCAGGAAGGAGACGAGAAGCGCAGTTTTCCCGCCTTTCTGATTGAAAGCAAAAGGCAGTTTGCTGACCGTATGCAGCTGGACGAAGTTACGGAAGTATACGGCAATATGCACGCTGACTTTAACCCCGCCGCCGAAGTTACGCACGCTCTTTTTCAGTACGTCATTGCAAACGGAGACTGGAATATTACGTTGGGGCGCAATGCTAAGCTGTTTAGAAAAGCCAATGGAGAGTTGGTGCCGGTAGGCTATGATTTTGATTTTTCCGGTTGGGTGTCTGCTCCTTATGCGCGGCCCAGTAGTGAAGCCGGGCAGCGTAAGGTGACGGATCAGGTTTATCTGGGTTTCTGGCAGCCTGACCCTGTTCTTGCGGACATAACGGAAGCCTTTCTGTTAAAGAAAGAGGCGTTGAAGGACCTGGTAGCTAAGGATGCTTATCTACGATACTTTCTTCGTCGCTCAATGGCTAGCCTGGAGAAGGTCAGTCGACTGGGCATGGGAATGGATGGTTACTACCGCGCGCTGCGTGGAGAGGACTACGAAGTGATCCCCTTCGGAGCGAATGCCAGCTCTTTTGAAGCGATGGAATAAGCCTATTCCCAAAGTTGATCGAGCGCACTACTGACGCGGCCCATGTAATCAGCAAAATCGACGTTTATTTCCGTATCGAATTCGCTTAGGGTCCAGAACTGAATTTCCTCATTGCCTTTGACCTGAATGAGGTAAGCGCAGGCACCATCGTACGCTTGCTCGGCGCAATCGAATTTCGGATTTACATTAGTAAAGGCGTCTTCGGCGAAGCCCGAAATTAGGTCAACGACAATTATCTGGTCTTCGCTTTCCGTGACAGGTAAGTAGGCTGCGTTGATGATTTGACTTGGATCCCCGAGGTTGCGATCTGCTTCGGAGCGAAACAGCTGGCCATCTTCAAGCTTGAAGGCAGGCCCTCCGCCCCAGCCACCGGTGTAACCGATGATGAAAGTGTCCGGTCCGGCTAGCTCTTTCTGATCTACAACTTCTTTATTGCAGGACGCTAAGGTGAAGAGAAAGAGCAGCAAAAAGCAGTACTTCATGGTTGAGTGATTTATGGTTCTGCTGAGTAGACGGATTTATTTGCGAGGGCGTTGGTGGTGGGGCTCGCTTTTGGGGCTTGTAGGCTTGTAATTGCCCTGGTTATATCACAGAATGAAACCAAAATACACTCTTTGAACGTTATCTTTATCAGGATAATTCAAGTATTATGGTTCTCGATGAAGTAAAGGAGGAAATCGTTGGCAAACTTGATCAAGTGGATCTTACGGTCCTGCGAGCTATCAATGCACTACTTGATGTTCACACTGAAAACAAGGCTTCGACTGTTGAAAAGAGTCTTGTGGAAACACTTCCTGACAGTAACCCTATTGTTGGCTACGAAGTTGATGGTACTTCTGTCAGGCTTGATCAATTCGAGGAAGAGGCAGCGAAATCTGCTGCTGAAATTCGTAAAGGTGAAGGAACTCCTGCAGATGAGGTTCATGAAAAAGTTGAGAAGTGGCTGACAAATTCAAAGTGATTTACAGTAGCCGAGCAGAAAAGGATTTAGATCAAATTCTTCATTATTTGGTTAGCAACCATTCTCCCGAGACTGCCAGGAAAGCGTACCGCTTAATTCTCGACCAAGTTCTAAGTATTGCGGGAATGCCTTCCGCTAACCCCATTTTCCATCGAGGTGAAGAACTTTATCGGAACGCTATCTCTAAGAATGGCTATCGCATAATTTATAGTGTGCAAGAAGTAGAGCAGGAAGTATTTCTTTATAGAATCCTCCATGTTAAAATGAACAGGCCAACGATAATTGCTTCGCTTGAAGAAGAATAGACCAAGACTTTTACAACGCCGCCTCCGCCCGCTCCGCTTCCATCACTTCTTCCATCTTTTTCACCAATCCTTCCAGCACATCCTGTGCGGTAGAGAGGCTGGCCACCCGTTCCTTGGAGACCGACAGGCGGCGGGGTGTTTGCTTCAGCTTCAGCCCCCGCAACGCTCCTTCCTTGGCGATGATGCCACTCAGGGCCCGGAAGGCTGCCGAGTCATAGTACATGCTTTGTGCATCGTCGAGGAAAAAGCAGATCAGGCGATTGTTTTTCAACACCAGGCGATCGAAGCCTAGCTGGCGGCACTGCCAGCGAAGACGTAACCCATCGAAGAGCTCTTCCACTTCCTTGGGCACGGCCCCGAATCGATCGACCAGCGCGGCGGCAAATTTTTGTAAGCCTTCCTCATCCGGAATGGCGTCCAACTCCTGATACAGCCGCAGGCGTTCTTGTGTGCTCTCCACGTAGCCCGTTGGGATCAACATCTCCGTATCGGTTTCAATGTTTACCTCCCGGACAAAGTCACTGGCCTCGGTCAGCTGTTCTGCGAAGACGTCTTTGAATTCACCCTGTTTCAGCTCGCGGACGGCTTCTTCCAGAATCCGCTGATACGTTTCGTAGCCGATGTCAGCGATGAAGCCGGATTGCTCTCCGCCCAACAGGTTCCCCGCTCCGCGAATATCCAGGTCTTTCATGGCGATGTTAAACCCGCTACCCAGGTCGCTGAACTCTTCCAGCGTCCGCAGTCGCTTGCGGGCCTCGGGCGTCAGCACGCTCAGCGGCGGAGCGATGAGGTAGCAGAAGGCTTTCTTGTTCGAGCGGCCGACACGGCCGCGCAGTTGATGCAAATCGGATAGCCCAAACTGGTGCGCGTTGTTGATCAGGATGGTATTCGCGTTGGCAATGTCGAGCCCGGTTTCGATGATGTTGGTACAGACCAACACATCGTAGCGACGGTCGATGAATTCCATCAGCGTCTGTTCCAGTTTCTTTGGGTCCATCTGTCCGTGTGCAGTGGCGAACTGCACGTCGGGGCATAGTTTGCGGAGCATCACGACGATGTCGTCGAGGTTTTTGACGCGGTTGTGGACGAAGAAGGCTTGCCCTCCGCGGAACACCTCATTTTCCAGGGCTTCCTTGATGACGTCGTTACTGAACTGCCGTACTTCGGTATGGATTGGCTGGCGGTTCGGTGGTGGTGTTCGCAGCACGCTCATGTCGCGAGCGTTCATCAAGCTGAACTGCATGGTTCGGGGGATGGGCGTCGCCGTCAGCGTCATAGTATCTACGTTGACCTGAATGGCCCGTAGCTTCTCTTTTGCTTTGACACCAAATTTCTGTTCTTCATCAATGACCAGTAGTCCGAGCTCTTTGAATTCTACCTTTTTAGAAAGAATGGCGTGGGTGCCGATCAGCAGATCGATCTTTCCACTCTTCAGGTCTTTGTAAATCTGAGTTTTCTCCTTTGCCGTGCGGAAGCGGTTGACGTAGTCGACTGTCACGCCGAAGGGCTCGAGTCTTTCCTTAAAGGTGCGGTAATGCTGAAGGGCAAGGATAGTAGTGGGCACCAGCACGGCGACTTGCTTGCCATCAATGGCGGCCTTGAAGGCCGCTCGCAGGGCAATTTCCGTCTTGCCAAAGCCTACGTCACCACAGATGAGGCGGTCCATCGGGCTGGCCTTCATCATGTCTTTCTTGACGTCGTTGGTGGCTTTGAGTTGGTCGGGGGTGTCTTCGTAGATGAAGCTGGCCTCCAGCTCGTTCTGCAGGTGGCCGTCGGGCGGGAAGGCGTGGCCCGGGGTAGCCTTGCGCTGGGCGTAGAGCTTGATGAGCTCACCGGCCATATCCTTCATCTTCTTTTTCGTCCGGCTCTTGAGGTTCTTCCACGCCTCGCCGCCGATCTTGTCGAGGCGCGGCAGCGCGCCGTCTTTACCACTGTATTTAGACAGCTTATGCAGGCTGTTGATGCCGACGTAAAGCACGTCGTTGTTTTTATAGATCAGGCGGACACTCTCCTGACTACGGCCGGCAATTTCGAGTTTCTCCAGACCGGAGAAACGGCCTACGCCATGGTCAAGGTGTACTACCAGGTCTCCCGGCACGAGGTCGCGCAGCATGCGCAGATTCATCGCCTTGTCCTTCGTGAATCCTTTTCGCAGGCGGTAGCGGTGGTAGCGCTCAAAAATTTGGTGATCGGTGTAGCAGGCCGACTGCATGTCCGGGTCAATAAATCCGGCGTGGATAGCGATCGGGATGGGCTCCCAGCGTACACCCGCGTCCAGATCCTGAAAGATGGAGTAGAAGCGTTCGATCTGCTTAGGGTTACTGGCGAAGATGTAGTTGGTAATTCCACCGCTGGTGTTCTCCAGTAGGTTACGAATCAACAGATCAAAATTCTTGTTGAAGCTGGGCTGAGGCTTGGCCCGGCAGTCGATCGTATGATCGATAGGCAGGGACTGCTTGTAGTTCGTGAAGAAGACGATGGGCTTGTCCTTCACGTCTTCCAGCACTTCTCCGGGGCGGATGAAAGCGCGGTCGCGAAAGATCTGTGCCAACTCTTGATCATCAATGATGGTCAGGTTTTGGCCGAACGCTTCCGCACGGCGAAAACATTCATTCAACCGGTCCATCAGCAGCTGGAAGTCCTTCATCCAGATGGTGGTGTTCTCCGGCAGGACCTCGAAGATGCTCGTCTTCTGCTCCCGGGTAAATTTGGTGTTGATGTTCGGGACGATGCTGACGTATTCAACATTGTCAACTGATAACTGCTGCAGCGGGTCGAAGGTCCGGATGCTCTCGATCTCATCGTCGAACAACTCAATGCGGTAGGGATACTCATTGCCGTAGCTGAAGATATCCACAATGCCACCTCGAATACTAAACTGTCCGGGCTCGTAGACAAACTCTTGCCGCTTAAAACCATACTCCACCAGCACGTCAATGATCGTATCTACGTCCAGGGTTTCCCCCTTACTGAGCTCGATGCGGGCGTTCGTTAGTTCCGCCGGAGCGACTACCTGCTCGAATAAGGCCTCCGGATAGGTAACGACGATCTCTCCTTTCGACTTGGAGTGCGTCAGGTAATTGATGGTCTCCGTGCGGAGCAGCACGTTGGTAGGGTCCAGTATTTCAAAATAGAGCGGCCTGCGGAAGCTGTCGGGCAGTAACCGCACCTGTTTTTTAGGCAGCAGCGCGGCTATGGAATTCTGAATGTAGGCGGCCTCTTCCTTGTCGGTAGCTACTACCAGATAGTGCCCGCCAGCGTGCCGATAACTGGCGGCGATCAGGAAACTTTCCAGCGCGCCAGCCAAGCCCTTAAGTTGTAGCCTCGGTGCTGTTCCTTCCTGGCAGATACGAGCGATTTCGGCTATGCGGGGACTTTCCGTATAGCGCTCCAAGAGCTTTTGGGTAGGATCGGGTAAAGACATCGGAGAAGTAACCCGCTGGGGGGAGCTTGGGTTGCGGATTGGTCGAGGAATTGTATTCTATGGCGTACACCGCATCCCCCTGGTTGAGACGCTCCCGCGTCGATCGCGAACGGGGCCGTGGTTACTGAGCCTGCCGAATGTAAAGGCTCCCGGAGCGGGTAAGTGCGGTAGCTTTATGGTTTGACAGGCGTTACACGGTCAAAGTCGCTTCGCTCCCTAGCCCGGCTCGACGCGGGAGCGTCTCGACCAGTGCTCGCATCCCCTTGGTTGAGACGCTCCTGCGTCGATTGCGAACGGGGCCGCAGGCTCCCGGAACGGGTTATTGCGGTAGCTTTATGGTTTGACAGGTGTTGCACGGGCAAAGTCGCTTCGCTCCCTTGCCCGAACGACGGCTGAAGCCGTCGCTACAGTTATGCCTTCCAGAACCTTAGCAAGAGTACTTCCACCAACAAAAACGCCAGCGCCGCCCAGATGAAGTAACGCCAGAGCGGCGTGCCTTCGTTGCGTTCGCGGATTTCACCGATGAGGCTAGCCTGGTTGTCAGCATCCAGCACGGAGACGTTGGCGATGCTGCCCAAGTCAGCCAGTTCATCACCGTTGAGGTAAGTCAGATCGGATTCGCTGCGGTTGTAGTTGAAGGCGAAGGCATCGACTTTTTCGTCGCCCAGCAGCAGGTCATAGACGCCCGCTTCGGGCACTTTTCCACCGAGGCCGAGGACTACCCGGCTGTCCACCGTTCGTTGTTCGGGGATGAACTCTCCGCCGGGTCCGCGCAGTTTATACACGAGCTCCGCGGTAGCGCCGCGCTTGCTGGTCTGGATCACTTCGTCGGTGCCGATGGTGTAGGCTGCCGGGCGGCGGCGCCCGCTGCTGATGCCCATTTTGTAGAGCATCGGGATGAATACTTCTGCGTTGAGCGGTAGATTATTGATGTCAGCATCGAGGGGTGCAGCACTCAGGTAGACATTGCCCTCACCGCTGGCGTATTTGGCCAGGGCGGTGCTACCGTCGCGGTAGTTGAGCAGCGCCTCCTGCCGGCGGCTACCGACGCGACCGATCGGGAAGTTGGCCTGGCTCGTGGGCAGGCGAAGGCTCGCGTTGCGGTTGCGGAAAACGTCACGGAAGATAAACTCCCGGTTGTTGAGCCGGCTTACTTCCCGGGCAGTTTCGTCGTAGGCCGCCAGATCGTCAGCACCCAAGCGTCGCAGGAAGGCGTTGTAGCCGTTTACGTCCGCCGTTTTGGGTGGGAATACGAGCAGGTTGCCGCCGTTTTCGACGTACTGCCGTAGCTGTTCGGCGAGGCCAGAGCCAATACTGTTTTGGCCCGTCATCACAATCAGGTCGTAGTCGGCCAGTCCGCCGTAGTCAATATTGCGGTTGCCGACGTAGGTAGCGTCGAACACACTCAAGCCACCGAGGGCCGCCCGCAGGTTTCGGTTTGGGCTGCCGTCATCGTCGATGTTGAGGACTTTTACTTTGTCTGCCGTCCGGAAGGTAACGTAGTACACGTCGTCAAACTGAACGGGGAAATCCGTGATACGCAGCTCTGCGCTGCCCACCCCGGCTTCGGAGATGTTAAGGTAAACGCTGTCGACTACGAAATCTCGGGCGGGAATGGTCAGGGTTCCTTCGGGTTTGTTTTGTCCCCGGTAGTTGAGGGAGAGGCGAACGTTGTCCAGGGCTTCCGTTCCATAATTCCGGACGCGGACCAGCAGCAGGTTGTTCTGGTTCATCTGCGGTACGGGGGCTTCGAACCAGACGGAGTCGATGCCTACGTTGCGTTCCCGCACGGCGGCGAGGGGGACGAGGTTGAGCTGGACCGAAGTGTCTAGCTGACTGGCGGACAGATCCGTAATGTTGCGCTGAAAGTCGGAGACGAGGTAGCTGATCCGGTTGTCGATGTTCTCGGTGGCCAGCGCGGAGCGCTGGCGGGCGGCCACGACACTGAGGCGACGGGAGTCGGGTACTACCTTGATCTGTTCAATGAGTTCGAGGGCTTCTTCCTGGCCAACGAGCCGTTGGTTGCGGCCGCTGAAGTTGTTGTCTAATACCTGAAAGCGGTCTTCTACACTATAGGCCGCTACGATGTCTCGCGCCCGGTCTTTAGCAATTTGCAGCAGCGGTGCCCGGTCACTTTCAGCGCCCATACTGAAACTGTTGTCCACGAACAGGCTGACGGCCTTGCGGCCGGTCAGCACTTCTTTGGCCGAAGGAATAAAGGGTTGGGCGAAAGCAAACACCAGGGCGGCGAGTGCCAGACAGCGAGCGGCAAGAACCAATAGGTTGCGGAGCCGGCTGCGCATGCTCGTCTCCTCCTTGACCTCCTTGAGGAACTTCACGTTACTAAAGGCTACCTTCTTGAAGCGCCGAAAGTAAAACAGGTGAATGATGATCGGGATGGCGAGTGCCGCCAGGGCCCATAAAAAGGAGGGGTAGAGAAATTGCATAGTCCAGGGGGAAAAAGAAAAGGTATACCGGAGTAAAGACGAACTAGGGTGGGGTATTGTTTCACAATGGACTGTAAAGGTAGTTAGAGAGTCAGATAGTCAGACAGTCAAGGAGTCAGATAGTCACGAGCTGAGCGAACCTATCCCCTGCGTCAGCGACTGTTTGACTCCTGGACTGCTTGACTTACCCTGCACCTGCGGCCGCGCCCTCCTTCGCGTTATGGAAATAGATTACTATTCCATTTTAGTATGGTGCCCAATCCGATCCAAATGTAACTCCGTTGTCATCTCCCGCTCAAAGTACATGGGCTTAAAGCGGGCGTTCCAGACGATTTCGTCGTGCAAGTACGAATTGTTGATGTGAACGTTCTGGGCGAAAGTTTCATCGTATCCGTCGATGGTAACGAGTAGCTCGGAATGTCTTTTGCAGTAATCGATCTCACTCCAGTTGGCCATTGGGCTATTGTCGGTGATGGGGTGGACGATCGTCCAGTTGAGGGGGAACAGCGGAACGTTATCCCGTTCCAGTTCCAGCGGAGCAAAACGCCGCTGGCCACCTTCGAGCCAGGTAAGGACGACGCGGGCGGAGACATTGATCAGGTGGCTGTCGCGCTTATTCGCAATTCGAAACTGCAAGCTCTTACCGTCTTCGGCATAGGGCGCGATGATGGCGTGCTCTGAGAACAGGATAAGCCGTTGTGGGCGTGCGAAGCGGGCATAGAACAAACCCGTTACGATGGCCAACGCCACCCAGCCGAAAAGGGCTACGAAGGAGGCCAGCGTATGAGCGGCAATGCCGACTGGGGCCATGTCTCCATACCCCACGGTCGTGAAGGTTTGAATACTAAAGAAAAAGCTGGAAATAGCCCGGTGCCAGAAGGAGGTCTCCTGGGGGATGCCGGATAAAGAATCCGTGCCGATGATCAGGAATCCCGCAGCGAAAAAGAAATTGATCACTACGTAGGTAAGCAGTGTGAGCAATAAGAACATCGGCCAGCTCATTTCCACTAAGCTCTGGTAGGGAGTAAAGATGGACCGGCCACGACGAACGACGTTGAAACTACCATCGTCGTTGATCAGGCGGGTGCCAGGCTGGCGGGCAACTTTGTTGCCCAGACCCAGATCGTTGGCCGTTCCCGAGTCCGGCGTGCCAGTAATGCGCTGTCGAAGGTTACGAAGGTTCATGATGGGGTAACGCTTGGGGTGGAAAGTGGTTGCCAGTGATACTTTTCAGAACACATCGAAGTCTTCTTTTTAAAAAAAGTTTCTCTCGCCACCATCACCCTTATCCCCCGGTGTTATCTTTGCAACTTACTCCTAAACGGGTTCCCTACATGAGTGACGCTATCCACCACGAATGCGGCCTGGCGATGATTCGCCTCCGCAAACCTCTGAGTTATTATCAGGAGAAATACGGCACCCCGCTTCACGGCCTGAAATGCCTGCAGTTGTTGATGCGTAAAATGCGTAACCGTGGGCAAGACGGCGCCGGCATGGCGACCATCAAGCTGGACCACCCGCCCGGGAAAAAATTCATCAGCCGTAAACGTTCCAACAAAACGAATTATCTCGATGATCTCTGGAAGGGCGTTTACAAGCGCTTCGACGAGTTATCCCTTGAGCAACTTGCTGACCCGGATTACCTCAAAATGAACCTGCCCTATACCGGTGAACTCATGATGGGGCACCTCCGTTACGGCACGCACGGTAGTAATGATATAGAAACCTGCCACCCTTTCCTGCGGCAGAGTAACTGGAAGACCCGCTGCCTCATCGTAGCTGGCAACTTCAACCTCACCAACGTAGATGAACTCTTTCAGGAGTTAGTCGAACTCGGGCAGTACCCCAAAGAGAAATCGGATACCGTAACGGTACTGGAGAAAATTGGCCACTTCCTGGATGATGAAGTACAGCGCATTCACCAATGGCATAAGCCCGATGGACACTCTAACATCGAGATTAATGACATCATTGCTGATGAGCTGGATGTACAGCGCCTGCTCAAACGAGCGAGTAAAAAGTTCGACGGCGGCTACGTGATGGGCGGCATGATTGGACATGGTGATGGATTCGTGATGCGGGACCCTGCTGGCATTCGGCCAGCCTTCTACTTCGAGAATGAAGAGTTTATCGCCGTAGCGAGTGAGAGACCCGCGTTACAGACGGTCTTCAATGTTCCCTTTGGCGCCATCAAGGAGGTGAAACCTGGTCACGCCCTGATCATGAAGAAGAACGGGGATATGTTGATGAAACCCTTCACGAAGTTGTTGCCCCGCGCAGCCTGTTCCTTCGAACGGATTTACTTTAGCCGTGGTACTGATCGGGACATCTACCTGGAGCGAAAAGAACTAGGACGCCTACTGGCTCCCGCCGTTGTGAAGGCTATCGACTACGACTTTAATAATACGGTATTTAGCTACGTCCCTAATACTGCCGAGACGGCCTATCAGGGTATGATCGAAGGCCTGGAAGAAGAACTTACTTCCTGGAAAAAAAAGGCGTTGAAGAAGAAGCAGAAGAAGGGCAAGAACGGGATGAGTAAGATCCTGAATACTAAGGTCCGTAACGAAAAAATTGTGGTGAAAGACGGGAAAACCCGGACTTTTATCGCGGATACCTCCAGCCGCGACGATATGGTGAGCCACGTTTACGACGTCACCTACGGCATTGTTCGGAACAACATCGATACGCTGGTGCTGCTTGATGATAGCATCGTACGGGGAACCACCATGCGGGATTCGATCATCAAGATCGTCAGCCGGCTTAAGCCCAAGCGTATTCTCATCGTTTCCTCCGCTCCCCAGATTCGCTACCCGGATTGCTACGGTATTGATATGAGCCGGATGGGCGAGTTTGTTGCCTTCAAGGCCATGGAGGCTCTACTGGAGAAAAAAGGCAAAAAGCGCCTGATGAAACAGGTGCACAAAAAAGCCCTGGAAGAACTGAAAAAGCCTGACGCCAAACAACGGAACATGGTCCAGGAACTATACGATCAGTTCTCTTACGAGCAGGTGAGTGATATGATCGCTAAGATTATGACCCCCAAGGGTACGGTGCCGCAGGTAGACGTCATTTACCAGACCATTGAAGACCTGCGGGTAGCCTGCCCAGACAATAACGGAGACTGGTATTTCAGTGGCAATTACCCGACACCAGGCGGTTTCCGGGTGGTGAATAAAGCCTTTTGCAATTATATGGTGGGGAGTAATGAGCGGGCGTATTAGGTTAGGCTGGCGGCAAACTTTCTGATGGCTTAAAAAGATCGACTGGTTTTAGGTTAGTCCGCAGGTAAATCTGCTCTAACGTCAGCTCTTTACCTAAAGTATGAAAAGTAAGCTCGTGCTCAGGAAGCCATAGGTTTTGAATAATCCAGCTGGTGGTGTCATCTTCTCGGTAGAAAGATTCTACCTGCATCTTTCGCGAATCAATTAGAATATATTCACGGAAGGTTGGTAAGGAACGGTACATTACAAACTTCTCCGTGCGATCATATTCGGCTGTTTTCTGAGATAAAACTTCTACAATAAGACAAGGGTTGACCAAAAATCGGTCGCTATCATCGTCGTACAAACTACCCTCGTCTGAATCACAAACGAACATAAGATCAGGAAAGACATACTTGCGGAACGCAGGTAATGAGAGTGCCTGATCACTACCGTGGGGCTCGCAGCTATTCGGATTATTGTATAACAATCCGGAGAGATTCATGGTGATGCGATTGTGCGGAGCCGTAGCACCAGCCATCATCACGATCTGACCATCATGGTATTCCATCTTCCGGGAAGAGGATTCCAGAAGATCAATATACTCCTCACGGGTATAATTACTTCTTTCCTGTAGTCTGGCTTCCATATGGCTAAGGTAAAGAATACGTTGGTAAGATGTTTTAGCCTGTTATACACACGTTGTCCACCGTTTGTATGTAGTCCCCTCGGCCACGAGAAATGGAAAGGCTGGAGACAATACTTTACTGAACGAACTATAGTAATTTGCACAAATATCGTTGGTGCATATCTCATCTCTCTTCGGTTATACGCACTTATCTACCTTTCATCACAGGTTGTTTTTATATTACACCATATCTATTGATTATGGACGTACTGGACAATGATCTAGAAGTTATCAGTGGTAATTGGACCCCTGAACAACGGGCCGCCATGAACGATGCTATTACGGAGGTGAACAAGCACCTGAAGCAAGTTCTGTTCGGCCGCTATCTGTTATACTTTTTAGCGATCGTTACGCTGGTGCTTACGGTTGTTGAACGACCAGTAGTTAGCCAGAACGGCCTGGATTTAACCGGTTTTCTTTCGGTTGGCTTACTGCCAATCGCGCTCTACCTTGTGTCAGCTTTTTTCTACCCTCGTAGCCCAAAGATGTTTTTGATTCTCGGGCTACTCCCACAGCTAGGAATTCTACCAATATTAGGCGGGAACCCTTTTGATGGCTATCTGTTCAATGTCGCCATTTTTTCTAGCTTCTTGCTGGCCCTCTATGGCGTTAATTATTGGGAGGCAAATCTCAATTTTCTGCGGGAAATCGGGTTTCCAGGTCGGATCATTGATAAGGCCAGGCAAAACCTGGAACCGATTAATCGATTGCTATAATGCGAATTACGAGCTAAATCTTTTAAAATATAGCCCTTCGGTGCGCACCTCGGCTCCGCTCGGACACCGGAGACATCGTCAACTTCCCGTATCGCCTCAGGCGATACGGATTCCGACAAGTATTCCGGGCCTTGAGCGGAGTCGAGGGGCTATCCTTACGTTTGAAACACCGCCATCACTGTACTAGTAGGGAACCTACTCCAACCTCCCGGCAGTAGCCACCAATTCTTTCAACTCTTGCCTGTAACCATATTCGTCATCAAGTTGGACGTCATCAAGCCATTCGGATACATCTTCGTAAGTAACGTCCCCTTTGTGTTCAGAGTCAAGTAATAGCAGACTAAAGGCTGCCACAGATGCCGTAAAGCGTGTCCGGGCGGAGGCAAGGGCAAAACTATTCCCGCGGTCACTTACGGTCATTGAAATCGGAATGCTCCGATCTGCATCAGGAAGCTTATAGCGAAAGTCAATGGTGAAGGCCGGCCCGGAAGCGGTCGCGCCTTTACTGGTCGGGATGACCTCGTAGAGCGCCGTAACGTTCTGCCCCGCGCCGATCTCTCCGGCGTCTTTCGTGTCGTCGGTAAAGTCTTCGTTGTTGAGCAAGCGGTTTTCATAACCGATGAGGCGGTAAGCTTTAACCTGGTCAGGGTTGAAGTTGACCTGAACCTTCACATCTTTGGCTACGGTGTTAAACTTGCCGCTTTCTTCGAAGAAGACTTTTTCCAACTGAGAGACTTTGTCGAGGTATTCATAGGTGCCGTTACCCTTATTGGCGATTTGTTCCATGGTGGCTTCGTTGAAGTTGCCGCGGCCTACGCCGAGGACCGTCAAGAAGATGCCGCTTTCACGCTTTTCTTCAATGAGTTCCAGCAAAGCCTCGTGATTGGAGAGACCGAGATTAAAGTCACCGTCTGTTCCTAGCAGGATACGGTTATTTCCGCCGGGGATTAGGAACTCTTCGGCCTGTTCGTAAGCCAGTTGGATGCCCGCACCACCGTTGGTGCCGCCACCGGAACTCAGGCGGTCAATGACGCTTCGGATGTACTTCTTGTTTTTGCCGGAGGTGGCGTCAAGGTGTACCTCCGTACGACTGGCGTAGGTAACGATGGAGATATAATCGTCCTTACCCATCTTATCCACGAAGCGGTGCATGCCGGCTTTTAGCAGGGGAAGCTTATCGCCGCTGGACATGGAGCCGGAAACATCGATCAGGAAAACAAAGTTAGCGGGCAAGTCTTCTTCCGCCACCGGCCGGCCCTGAATACCAATTCGTACCAGGCGGTTTCCGGCTGTCCACGGGCAAGCTGTTATCTCCCCGTTCAGCGCAATGGGGTGGCCGGGATTATCGAAGGGATAATCAAGATCGAAATAATTAATCATCTCCTCGGTGCGGACGGCATCAGGCGGCGGTAGCTGCCCGTCCTGCTCCAGGTAGCGGCGGACGTTGGCGTAGGCCCCACCGTCGGCGTCAATGGCGAAGGTGGAGGTTGCGTCTTTGGAGGTGGGAACGAAGGCGTTCTCAGTCTTTTTAGCGTAGCGGTCGCCGCTAGGCTCGGGCATCTCTTCTTCTACGGTTATAGAGATGTCGTGAAATACCTCTTCGTTAGGGATCTCGTCGATGACTGGCGGTGGCGGCGGCGGTGGTTCTGCAGTCCGAGGTGGCTCTACTTCGATTGATTCTGATAAATCATAGGACTCGGGTGAAGTCTCGTCAATGTACCGCTGGTTACCGCAGCTGAAAAACAAGGCTAGGAAAAGAAGAGAAGTAAAAAGGGTAAAGCGCATAATAGTCGTGGGTTTATGGGTAGATGCAGATT